>JALZGN010000038.1 GCA_030861005.1 Actinomycetota bacterium | reverse complement strand
AACCACTTGACGGTCCCGCTTGCCATGGAAAAACACCTCCCCTACCGACGTCACGAACAAGTAAGGAAGGCGCAGGCGCGAACCGGACTCGCTCTGGGTTGCGCGCATACCGTACCAGCCGCTTCGACCAGCCGGGTTCTTCGCCGTCTCGCCGCGGCGGTTCCCTTCCCGCCGACGCGGTTCTGTCGTCAGGGCGAGCCGTTTGGCGAGCCGCCCTCGCCCCGCTCTGCCTAATCTCTTGCCTTCGTGGCATCCCGCGAGCTCGAGACGGCGTCGGAACCGCGCGCGAAGCCGCGCTTGCGCGGCGCCTCGCATCAGTACGCCTTCGTTCTCGCCCTCGTCGCGGGGGTCGTGCTCGTGGCGGGCGCGGAGACGACGCGCGCCCGGCTCGCCGTCTCGGTCTACGCGCTGAGTGTCCTGGCGATGTTCGGGGCGAGCGCGCTCTACCACCGTTTCAGCTGGCCGCCCGCAAAGAGGCGCAAGCTCCGGCGCCTCGACCACGCCATGATCTATTTCCTGATCGCGGGCACCTACACGCCGTTCGCGACGCTTGCGCTCTCCGCGGGCGCCCGCATCGCAGTGCTCGCCTTCGTCTGGACGGGCGCGCTCGCCGGGATCGTGCTTGCGTTCGCCTGGTCGAACCGGCCGAACTGGGTTGAAGTCGTCCTCGCGGTCGGGCTCGGCTGGATCGGTGTCGTCGTTCTCCCACAGCTCGTCGAGACAGTCGGGCTGACGGCGGTCGGCCTCGTTCTCGCGGGAGGCATCTTCTATACGGCCGGCTCGCTCGTGTACGCCCGCCGCGCGCCCGATCCTGTCCCCGCCGTGTTCGGCTACCACGAGCTCTTCCATGCGCTCGTCGTCGTCGCCGCCGCCTGCCAGTACGCGGCGATTGCGTCGTTCGTGCTTTAAGAAGCGGAAGACGGGCCCGCGCGCGGCCGCCGCGAGTCGTGCGGTCGGCCGAAGGCGTACGCCTACTAGACCTGGAGGGGCGTCAAGCCGCTGGCAAGGGGGTCGCGCGAATGGCGATGGCAGACGAAAAGCAGATCGCGCGTGCGACGATGCAGAGCCTGTTTCGCGACGTCAACGAGCGGATAGAGGAGGAAGCCGTCGGGCGCGAGGTCGAGAGCGAACTTCTCTGCGAGTGCGTAGACCCGGAATGTGTAACGACAATCAGACTGACGCACGACGAATACGAGGCGGTGCGAGGCACGCCGACGCGTTTCTTCGTCGTGCCGGGACACGATGTTGCGGCGCTCGAGTCGGTGATCGGCGGCAACGGACGGTACGTCGTGGTCGAGAAGCTCGGGAAAGGCCGCGAAGCTGCGGTGCGGCTCGATCCGCGCCGCCGCTCGCCGGAGCCGTCTCAACTCGCGTTACCGTGACGAGGCACCGCTTCATCGTCTGCCGGGCGGCGACTCCCTGACCGGTCCCGATCCGGGGGTAGCCGAAGGACTGGCTACCCGCCGAGATACCTCGATCGTCCCGTTTATGTCTCGGTTCGCCGGGTACGACGGCAGGGTCAACCTCATACGGAAGGGGAGAACTGTGGCAACACTCGACGAGACCGCCGTGCGGGCCGGTGGACGGACAGGGTTTCTAGACCGATCCGCCCGCCGCCTCGCGACGGAGACGAAGCACGCGACGAAAACGACGGAGTTCTACGCCTACATCGCGGCCGTCGTCGGCGTTTTGATCGCATCCGCGCTGATCGGCGGGGACGACGACGCCGGACGAGGAGCCGGCTTCGGCGACTACTTCACGGCGCATGACGCCTGGCGCCTGATTGCCTTCCTCACAGTCGGCTACATGATCGCGAGAGGACTCGCGAAGGCCGGAAGCCGCGAGCCCTACTGGGAGGGCGGCCCGAACGAGGAGCGCGGCGAGCGCGACCGCTAACCCTGCGGCACCCAGGCGATGCCCCGTTGCCGCTCGGGTTTACTCCCTCGGGCGGCGCGGGGTGTCAGCGAAACCAGGCCCGGGTGTCAGCGTGGAGATTGCTCGTATCCGATTGCGGACGTCGTCTCACCGCAGACGAGTCGTGGGCGAAGCTCAGCACTCGCGCCGCGGTCGTGAGCGCGCGAAGCGAGCGTCGGCCGAAACGTCGCGGGGCTCGATTCCCGCCCGCCTTCGCTTTCCGCAAATCGCGGCGAGCCGGGGCTTGGTACGGGCATCAGGGAGCCGGCGCCGCGTTACCGGCTCGTCCGCTGGATTCGCTACCGCTCAGACGGCTCCGCGACGACGAGGCTGAACCTCTCCACCCAGAGCTCGTCTCGCATGTCGGGCTCATCCTGCAGAGCGTCGAGCATGGCGAGAATCGCTTCCCCGCGTGTGAAGAACGTATCGCCGGGTCCGTACTCGCGGTGCATCAACACGTAGAACTCGTCGACCACGTTATTCCTCTGCGCCGCCTCGGCAGAGCAAGACCCGGGCTAGCCCTTGCCCTGCTCGCCCCCCAACTGAGCGATTCGCAAGCGGCACGCTCGTCGAGTCGCCGCACAACTCCGGCGTACCGCCTGCGAACACTCCTCGAAGATGCTCGTGAGCCTGTAAACCTTGCGGGGTGATATGAAGGCGGCGCGGGGACGCGCATCATCGGCATCCTCATCGACCTCGCCGTTGCCTTCTTCATCCCGAGCCGGGACTGCGTCGAGCACGAGGAGCGAACGACCGCTGGCGTTGACCCCCGTCCTACCCCGACCGGGGGATGGCGGTGTCCTCGCGCGGGACCGATGATCGCCGGGATGACATACCTCGCACGAGCGCCGCTCCCCGCGTTTGCGCGCGTCGCCGGACCGCTGGCGCTCGCTGGGGCGGCCACGTTCGCGTCTGCCTACGCCGTCGGCGCAGGCAAGATCGCCGGGGACCGGCCCCGACTCGCGATCAGCCAAACGGCACCGCTCTTTACGGTCGCGAACGCGACACCAGGCATGCACGAGGTTCGGCGCGTCACCGTGACCAACCGTGGAACGGCTGCGGGTCGGCTTCGCCTAACCGTGGCCACAACCGGATCCGCCCGACTGGCGAATCGCCTTCGGGTGCGAATCAGAATGGGCAGCCGCGTCGTCTACGGCGGTTCGCTTGCCGACCTCACGGCAATCCGGCTCGGACGGATCGCGCCGAAGACTCGGCGGCGCTTTCGCATCGGGATGCGCTTCCCGAATGCGATGACGAATCAGAACCGCTTGCAAGGATCGCGCGTGCGAATCCGGTTCGAGTGGACGGCCAGCGGAGCGTAGCCGGCGGTACCAGACGTCTCGGCAAGCTGGTCTCGAGTCAGCCGCAACCTCGCGTTAGCAGACGTATCGACCCTCGCCGGGGGGCGCGGGTTCCGTGCCTTCGATCGCCCAGCGAAGACGAACGCGAGCGCATCGACGTCGCACTGCGAGAGCACCGGATCGCCTAGCTCGGGCCATCCGTAGGCCATGAGGTCGGTGCTCTCCAACAGGTTCATCGCATGGCCGAGGCCCAGTGCATGCCCGATCTCGTGCAGCGTCACCCAGCTGAGGTACGTGCGGGTCGTACGGCTCCCGATCGAGGCTCCGCGGCAGATCCGAGCGGACGGGGATGTTCGGGCAACCGTGGTCGCCGGAGATCGCGCGTCGCCGCCGAAGACGACCCACCGGCGGTCGGCACGTAGTGGACGACGATGTCGGCCTCCTGTCGCTTGCCGCCGGTCACGTTGACCCCTTTTCTGACGGCGTTCCGGCGGCGACGTCTACATCAGTGTGCGCCGCCAGCAAGCGCGCGCTGCCCCGAGCGCGCGGCGAACGGTTACGACCACGGCGTACCGGGGAGCTTCGGCCGCCCGGGGTGCCAGTTGGGAAAGGGCGCGTACGCCTCCGCGGGCGATCTCGTCTCTGCCTCGACGCCCGCGCTGTGGTGGAACGCGAGCTCCGAGCGGGGATAGACGATCTCCCCCCGCTTTCGCCGAGCGCCCGCCATGAAGATGAGGCAGGGGCCGGCGCCCGCTCCCACGAAGATGTGCTCCGTCCCCGGCGGGCAGTGGACGAAGTCCCATGCCGCCAGACGCCGCTCCTCGCCCTCGACGAGCAGGAGGCATTCGCCCGCGAGGACGAGGAAGTCCTCCTGGTTCGCCTCCGCGTGGTAGAGGCCGCTTGGCCTTCCTGGTTCGAGGACAGCCAGCGTGAACCCGAGCTCGGGAAACGGCGCCTCGTGGCTCTCGAAGATGCACGCGGCGCCGAACGCCTCGCTTGCCACCCACGCCGCGGTGCGGACGTTCACCACGAACCAGCCATCGGTCGCGGCGACGAGCCCTGCTTCCGAATGCTCGAGGCGTGCTTCGTCGACCACTCCGCTCCTCACCGGCGCTGGCATATTGCGCCCTCGTGCGACGTGAGCGAGTCATCGTACGAGTCCGAGCTGGGCCGACGTGGAAGGCGGGCCCCCCGGAGGATCAGCCGGGCTGGCCCGATCACGAGCGCTTTGTCGACGAGCTCGTCGACCGCGGAACGATCGTGATGGGGGGCCCGTTCAGCGACTTCAGCGGATCGATGGTGATCGTGGAGGGCCTCGCCCCCGACGCGGTGCGGCGCCTCCTGGACGACGATCCATTCGTCCGAAACGGCGTCTTCGAAGTGGACGACGTCCGCGCCTGGACGGTCTACGTCGACCGCTTGACTCCGCGCGCGTAGCCGAATCGACCGACCGCGACCTTTCGACGTGGCGCGCGTCACTACGCTCGATCCGCTCCGCGGCGGCGACCCGGTTCTCGCCGCGGCGATCGCGCTGCCGCCGCGCTAGCGGCTTCGCCGATCTAGGCTGGTCGGGACACGACGAGAGGAGCCTGGATGGTTCGGGAAGCGAAGCTGGTCGCCACGGCGAACGGCCTCGTCCCCGAGGGGGACGGATGGTTCGTCGTGAACGCGCGTGAGACTCGCTGGATCGGGAGCGAGGAGCTCGGGAAGGCGTGCACGTTCGAGGGCGATGTTCGCTTCCCGGAGCTCGGGATCAACATCGGCGTCCTCGAGCCGGGGCAGCCCGCCTGCATGTATCACGGCGAGGAAGCGCAGGAGGACTTCCTCGTCCTCGCCGGGGAGTGCCTGCTCCTGATCGAAGGCGAGGAGCGGCGACTCACCGCCTGGGACTTCGTCCACTGCCCGGCGTGGACGGAGCACGTGTTTGTCGGCGCCGGATCGGGCCTGTCCGTCGTCCTCGCGGTCGGGGCGCGAGGGGGAGAGCGCGGCGTTCGCTATCCGGTCGCGGACGTCGCCCGCCCCTACGGCGCCTGCGTCCACGAGGAGACGGACAACCCTCGCGAGGCGTACGCGCGCTTCTCGAACCTCGTCGAGCGCCCGTACCGCGAGGGCGACCTTCCGGACTGGTGAGCGAGTGGGAGGTTCGGCGCGGACGCCGCGTCGTTCGCCTCTCGAGCGCCGACCGGGACCTCTTCCCGCCCGACGGGATCACGAAGGGCGACCTCTTTCGCTACTACCGAGACGTCGCGCCCGTTCTCGTGCCGCACCTGACGGACCGACCCTTCACGATGAAGCGCTTCCGGCACGGAATCGCGGGGCCGTTCTTCTTCCAGAAGGACGCGCCGAAGGGCATGCCCGAGTGGATTCCGACGCGCCCGTTCCGGACCTACCCGCGTGAGGGCGGATCGCGCATCGTTCGCTTTCCGCTCGTGAACGACACGCTCGCGCTCCTCTGGATGGTGCAGATGCACTGCATCGACATGAACGCTTGGTACTCACGCGTCGACCGGCCCGAACGCCCGGACTTCGTCCTCTTCGACCTCGATCCACCCGACGGCGGCTTCCGGCTCGCCGCGCGCGTCGCCCACGTCGTCCGCGAGGCGCTCGACGCGATCGGGCTCCGCTCCTACGTCAAGACGAGCGGCGCCGACGGCATCCACGTGCTCGTTCCCGTTGCTCGCCGCTCGAGCTACGACGACACGCGCGAGCTCGCGGAAGGAGTCGCCGCGCTCCTCGAGCGCGAGGAAGCGGGGCTCGTGACGACCGAGTGGCGGAAGGCGAAGCGCGAGGGCGTCTACTTGGACGCGCGCCAGAACGGGCCGGGGAAGACGATCGCCTCGGTCTACTCGGTCCGCCCCAAGCGGGGTGCGCCCGTCTCGACGCCCCTTCGCTGGAACGAGCTGACGGAGGAGCTCGATCCGGGAACGTTCACGATGCGCGTCGTCCTCGAGCGTGTCGAGCGCGAGGGCGACCTCTTCGAGCCGGTACTGCTCGATCGGCAAGCGCTCGGCCCCGCGCGTCGCGCGCTCTCGCGGCTCGCGGTTTAGCGTCGCCTCGATGCCGCCGCGCGGTCTGTGGCCGGTCGACGCGGACTTGGAAGCTACGGCGAGGGCAAACGTCGTGCGGATCGCGGCGGCGGTCGACTCGCCCGCCGACGCTCGCTGGTTCCGCGCGCCGGGCCGCGTCAACCTCATGGGCGACCACACCGACTACAACGAGGGCTTCGTCCTTCCCGCCGCGATCGACCGCGAGTGCGTCGTCGCCGCCGTCCCCGCTTCCCGCGGACGGATCCGGATTCGCTCGCTCGACGCCGGTGGGGAGGACGCGATCGACCTCGCCGCGGACGGGAGCGACGATCCTCGCCGCGTCTCGCCCTCCTGGGGTCGCTACGTCGCCGGCGTCGCCCGCGCCCTCGCCGAGCGCGGCAGGCCTTCGATCGGGATCGACGCCGTGCTCGGATCGACGATTCCCGCGGGTGCCGGACTTGCATCGAGCGCCGCGCTCGAGGTCTCGTGCGCGCTCGCCCTCCTCGACAGTGCCGACGCCGCGCTCGCGCCGTCCGAGGCCGCGATCGTCTGCCAGCGCGGCGAGCACCTCGCGACGGGCGTCCCCTCTGGGATCGTCGATCAACTCGCGTCGCTCTCCGGCCGAGAGGGCCACGCTCTCTTCGTCGACTGCCGGTCGCTCGAAGCGACCGCGGTCTCGCTCCCTGCGCGACTCACGATCGTCGTCGTCCACTCAGGCGTCTCGCGGACGCTCGCCGAGACGCCGTACGCCGAGCGGCGTGCGGCGTGCGAGCGGATCGCCGCGGAACTCGGTCTGCACACCCTTCGCGACGCGACGCTCGACGACGTTCGCCGATTCCCGCTCGCGCATCACGTCGTGAGCGAGAACGAGCGCGTCCGGAGGACCGCGGCCGCTCTCGTCGCCGACGATCTCGACGCCGTCTCGGAACTCTTCGCCGCGAGTCACGCGAGCCTGCGGGACGACTACCGCGTCTCGACGCGTGAGCTCGACGCGCTCGTGGAAGCCCTCGCCGACGCGGGCGCCGTGGGAGCGCGCCTCACCGGCGCTGGGTTCGGAGGTGCGGTGGTCGCGCTCTGCGCCCGCGAGGACGCCGAGCGAGTCGCAGCGAGGGCGGGTGAGCGCTACCGCGACGCGACGGGGTTCGAGGCGACCGCCTTCCTCTGCCGTGCTGTCGGCCGCGCCCAGGGCTTCGAGCCGACGCTTCCCCCGAGCGCCGGCGCTTCGATGTCTCGAGCGGGTAAACAGTCGCGGGAGTGACCCTTCCCGTCGCCTCGCCGCTCCCGCCCATGCTCGCGCGTCTCGCGCGCGAGCTTCCGCGCGGCGCCTACTTCTACGAGCCGAAGTGGGACGGATTTCGCGCGCTCGCGTTTCGCGACGGCGAGTCCGTCGAGATCCAGAGCCGGCACGGTCGCCCTCTCGCCCGCTACTTCCCCGAGATCGTGGAGGCGCTCCTCGCGCTCGCTCCGCCTCGCTTCGTCCTCGACGGCGAGGTCGTCGTCACCGGCTCGAGCGGCCTCGACTTCCCAGCGCTGATGGCGCGCCTGCATCCGGTCGGGTCGCGGGTCGAGCGCCTTCGACGGGAGACACCGGCGCAGCTCGTTGCCTTCGACCTGCTCGCGCTCGGCGACGAGGCCCTCCTCGCCACGCCGTTTGAGGAGCGCCGCGCCCGCCTGGAAGCGGTCGTCCGCAACGGGAGCGGGGTCGTCCTGACGCCCGTGACGGACGATCCGAACATCGCCGCGGCCTGGCTCGATTCCTCCTCGGGAGGGGGAGTCGACGGCGTCGTCGCGAAGGAGCGCGGGCTCACATACCAGCCGGGCAAGCGCGTGATGGTGAAGGTAAAGAACGAGCGCACCGCGGACTGCGTCGTCGCGGGGTTTCGCTGGCTGGCCGAGGACGACCTCGTGAGCTCGCTCCTCCTCGGGCTCCATGACGAGGACGGAGGGCTGCGCCACGTCGGCGTCGTGACCGCCTTCACCCGCGACGAGCGGATGCGGGTCACGGGCGAGGTCGCGCCGCTCGCGACGACGCTCGTGGGCCATCCCTGGGAGCGCGGCTTCGGCCTCGAGCGGAGCCCGCTCGGCCGCCTTCTCGGCGCTGCCGGCCGTTGGATCCCGGACGAGATGGCGATGGACTGGACGCCAGTCCGCCCCGAGCTCGTCTGCGAGGTCGCCTACGACCACGTGGACGGGCAACGGTTCCGCCATCCCGCCCGCTTCCGGCGCTGGCGGCCGGACCGCGATCCCCGCTCCTGCGCGCTCGACCAGCTCGAGGGGGGAGCGCCCGAGCTCCCGCGGCTCCTCGCCGCGCGGTGAGCGCAGACGAGAGCGCGCCCGGCAGCCGGCTTCGCCTCACGAGCCCGGGGCGCGTCGTCTGGCCCGAGGCCGGGTTCACGAAGGGCGAGCTGCTCACCTACTACCGGCGCGTCGCGCCCGTTCTGCTCCCGCACCTGGTCGACCGGCCAGTCACGCTCGCACGCTTCCCCGAGGGGGTGGATCGCTACGGCTGGTACCAGACGCAGTGTCGCGGCCCGTCGTGGATTCCGAGGCGCCGCGTCGGGACGCAGGACTACTGCCTGCTGAACGACCTCCCGTCCCTTCTCTGGGCGGCGAACGGCGGGGCGGTCGAGCTGCATCCCCTGCTCTCGCGCGGGGAGCGCGTCGAGGAGCCGACGGCGGTCGTCTTCGACCTCGATCCCGGGCCCCCTGCCGGGCTCCGCGAGTGCTGCGACGTCGCGCTGGCGCTGCACGACCGGCTCGCGGAGGCCGGTCTCGCCTCGTGCGTCAAGACGTCCGGGTCGCTCGGGCTGCACGTCCTCGTCCCGCTGAACGCGCCGGCGACCTTCGCTGCCGCGAAGGCGTTCGCCCGCGCGGTCGCGGCGGAGCTCGCGGCCCGGCTACCCGATCGGGTGGTCTGGCGCACCGGGCGCTCCCTTCGAACGGGCAAGGTGCTCGTCGACTGGGGCCAGAACGCGGCGCCGCGTTCGCTCGTCGCTCCCTACTCGCTTCGGGCCATGCACGTCCCCACCGTCGCCGCGCCGCTTACCTGGGACGAGGTCGAGCGCGTGTCCGCGTCGCACGGCTCGCACGGTCTCGTCTTTACGCCCGCGGCCGTCCTCGAGCGAATCGAGCGCCTCGGCGACCCATTCCGCGTCGTCCTCGAGCTCGTCCAGCGGCTCCCGGTCGGCGACTAGAACGCTCCGAAGACCTTCGGCCCTGGGTTACGCTTCCGCGCATGAGCGCTCCGCCGTACGGCGCGTGAAGCTCACGCTCCTCGGCGGCGGCGGCTTCCGCGTGCCGATCGTCTACGGCGCGCTTCTTGCCCGCGGTCGTCGCCTCGGGCTGGACGAGATGACGCTCTACGACGTCGACGACGCGCGCCTCGGGCTGATCGCCGGCGTGCTCGAGGGACTCGCGCTCGAGCGAGGGGAGCGGCTCCCCTTCCACGCGACGACCGACCTCGACGACGCCCTCGAGGGAGCGGACTTCGTCTTCTGCGCGATCCGCGTCGGCCAGCTCGAGGGACGGGTCGTCGACGAGCGTGTCCCGCTCGACGAGGGGGTGGTCGGCCAAGAAACGACCGGTCCCGGCGGCATCTGCTTCGCGCTTCGCACCGTGCCGGTCATGAGGCGGCTGGCGGAGGCGGTCGCGGCCCGCGCTCCCCGGGCGTGGTTCGTCAACTTCACGAACCCCGCGGGGCTCGTGACGGAAGCGATCCAGGAGGTCCTCGGCGGCCGTGCCGTTGGCATCTGCGACTCGCCGACGGCGCTCTGCCGACGGGTCGCGTCTGCGCTCGAGCGCCCGCCCGACGACCTCTGGTTCGAATACTTCGGGCTCAACCACCTCGGTTGGGTTCGAGCCGTCCACGACGGCGAGCGCGACCTCCTTCCGGAGCTCCTCGCGGACGACGAGCGGCTCGCTACGTTCGAGGAGGGCCGGCTCTTTGGCGGTGAGTGGCTCCGCTCCCTCGGGATGATCCCGAACGAGTACCTCTACTTCTACTACTTCGCCTCGGACACGGTCCGCGCGCTCAGCTCGGGCGTCGAGTCTCGCGCCGAGTTCCTGCTTCGCCAGCAGGGTCGCTTCTACAGCGCGAACGGTCCTGAGCCGGAGGCGGCTCTCGCCGCGTGGCGCTCGACTCGGCAGGAACGGGAGGAGAGCTACTTCGCGGAGGTTCGGGCAGCCGCCGGTCTCGGAAACGAGCAGCACGAGCCGGACGAGGTTGGCGGCTACGAGGCCGAGGCGCTCGCCGTCCTCGAGGCCATCACGCTGAACGAGCGGCGCGTGCTCATCCTCGATACTGCGAACCGAAGCAGCCTCCCGTTTCTCGACGCGAAGGCGGTGGTCGAGGTCCCATGCGTGGTGGGACGGGCCGGCGTCGTTCCGACCGCCGTCGGCGACGTGCCGGGGGACGCGCGCGCGCTCGTGGAGACGATGAAGGAGATCGAACGGACGACGATCACCGCCGCGCTCACTGGCTCGCGCGAGCTCGCAGTCAAGGCGCTCGCCCTTCACCCGCTCGTGCCGTCCGTGAACGCGGCGCGGCGGATCTTCGACGCGTACGCGAAGCGCCACCCCGAGCTCGCCGGACAGTTCGCGTGACGGTCGACGTCGTCTGCGGCGGACCCGTCTTCCTCGACCTCACGTTCGAGGGCCTCGAAGCCCTGCCGGGACCGGGACAGGAACGGTACGCACGCGATCTCCATGCGACGCCGGGCGGGGCGGCGATCACCGCGATCGGGCTCGTTCGGCTCGGCCTTCGGGCCGCGGTCGCGTGGCCGCTCGGGCGCGACGTCCCGGGAGCGATGCTCCGTTCTCTCCTCGAGCGGGAGCGCATCGTCTGCGCCGGGCCGGAAACCGAGCGGACCCCGGTCACCGTCGTCCTGCCGGTGGAGGACGACCGAGCCTTCGCGACTTTCGAGCCGGGGGCTCGCGTGGAGCGCGCGCTCGTCGAGCGGCTCGCCCCGCGCGCGGTTGTCACCGGGATGGACCAGCTCCACGTCGTTCCGGTTCGCGCGGCCGCTTACGTGGTCGTCGACGACGAGCGTGCCGACCGGTACGCCCTTCGCCCCCCCGACGCGATCGCCGGGACGCGAGCGCTCGTCGCGAACCGCTCGGAGGCCCTTCGCCTTACCGGCGAGGCGACACCGGATGGCGCCGCGCTCGCCCTCGCCGAGCGTGTCGAGACAGCGGTCGTGACGTGTGGCGCGAAAGGCGCGGTCGCGTGCTCGAACGGCGAGCTCGTCCGCGCCGCGGCCCCGCCGGTCGAGACCCGGGACACGACGGGCGCCGGCGACCTCTTCCTGGCCGCGTACGTCTGGGGAGATCTCAATGGACTCCCGCTCGCCGAGCGGATCCGGAGAGCGGTCGTGTACGCGGCGCTCTCGGTGCGCACGGCGACCGGAGCCGCCGGCGCTGCCACGCTCGCCGAGCTCGAGGCGGCGTTGGCCGAGCTCGACCCGACGATCGTGCACGAACAGTCAGCAAAGGAGAATCTATGACGCCTCTCGCATCACTTCGTTCGAAGCTCGTGCTCGTGCTGCTCGCGTTCGTCGCTTCGACTGGGCTTGCCGCGTGCGGCGGAGGTCCCGGCGGCGACGAGGGGGAGACCCAGGAGCGCGAGGGCGCCGCTCAGATCCAGACCGACCCCTCGCAACTCGGGGACGTCACGCTGGCCGTTTGGGATCAGGAGGTCCGGGGCGGCCAAAACCAGGCCATGAAGGCGCTCAACGCGGCGTTCGAGAAGGAGTATCCGAACATCACGATCAAGCGACAGGCGAAGTCGTTCACTGACCTCCAGACGACCCTGAAGCTCGCAGCGTCGGGGCCGAACCCGCCCGACGTCGTGCAGGCGAACAACGGATACTCGGCGATGGGCCCGCTCGTGAAGGCGAACCTCCTCGCGCCGCTCGACGAGTACCGCGACGCGTACGGCTGGGGCGATCGCTGGTCGGCCGGGATCCTGAAGATGAACGAGTTCACGGAGGACGGCGCCGAGTTCGGGACGGGGAACCTGTACGGCGTTCCGACGACGGGCGAGGTCGTGGGCGTCTTCTACAACAAGGCGAAGCTCAAGAAGCTCGACCTCCCGGTTCCGGAGACGTTCGACGACTTCGAAGTCGCTCTCGAGAGCGCGAAGGCGGCCGGCGAAACGCCGATCCAGTTCGGGAACCTCGACAAGTGGCCGGGCATCCACGAGTACGAGGAGCTGCAGATCCAGCATGTCGACAAGGGGTACGCGCGGAGCTTCATCTTCGGCGAGGGCGAGCAGTCCTTCTCGGAGGCCGGAAACAGCGAGGCCGCCTCCCAGCTCGTCGAGTGGGCGAGGAACGGCTACTTCACCAAGGGCTTCCAGGGGCTCGGCTACGACCCGTCGTGGCAGCAGTTCGGGAAGGGCCAGGGCGTCTTCCTGATCACCGGGAGCTGGCTCACCGCCGATCTCAAGAAGGCGCTCGGCGACGACGTCGGCTTCATGCTCCTCCCGCCCGCGAATGGAGGCTCGCTCGCGGCCGTCGGCGGCGAGGGGCTCCCCTGGGCGATCAGCTCGAAGTCGGAGGACGCGGACGCGGCGGCGGCGTACATCGACTTCATCACGAGTGACGAGGCGGCACAGGTGATCACCGACGCCGGCCTCCTCTCCGCGACGACGGCGGAGGTCACGGTTCCCGAGGGGATCGAGACCGAGGTTTTCGACGCGTGGAAGAGGGCGAACGACGAGGACGCGATCGTCCCGTACCTCGACTGGGCGACCCCGACGATGTACGACACGACCACGGCGGCCGTCCAGAAGCTGATGGGCGGGCAGTCGTCGCCGGATGAGTTCGTGGCGACGATCCAGGCGGACTACGAGAAATTCCATCAGGGTGGGAGCTGAGCCCGTCGGAGCGGACGCAGCGGGTCCGGCGGCCTCGTCGCTCCCGGACCCCGGCCTGAGGGACGCGCTTGCCCTGCGTCGCGAGCCGCCCGGCGAGCCGCGGCGGATCGGCTATCTCTACATCCTCCCGGCGCTCGCCGTCTACGGCGCGTTCGTCCTCTACCCGCTCCTCGAGACCGTTTGGTACTCGCTCTACGAGTGGGACGGGCTCTCGGAGAGCACCTTCATCGGACTGGACAACTACCGAGACGTCGTCACGAGCGACCCGCTTCGCTCGGCGTACCTGCACGCCTTCGTCCTGATCCTCTTCTACGCGGTCATTCCCGCGTGCCTCGCGCTCGTGCTCGTGGGTGCTATCTCGCGCGCGCGGGTTCGCGGCCAGGCCGGCTTCCGGACGATCCTCTTCCTGCCGCAGGTCGTCCCGATGGTCGTCGTCGCCGTGATCTGGCGGATGATCTACGCGCCGAGCGACGGATCGTTGAACGAGTTCCTCGGTGCGATCGGACTCGACTCGCTCCAGCGGGCGTGGCTCGGCGACTTCACGCTCGCCCTTCCCGCCGTCGGCGTCGTCGGTACCTGGGTCATGTCCGGGCTCGCGCTCGTCCTCTTCATCGCCGGCGTCCAGCGGATCCCGCAGAGCCTCTACGACGCCGCGCGCGTGGACGGGGCCGGGCCGGTGCGCGAGTTCTTCGCCGTCACGCTCCCGAACCTCCGCGGGGAGATCGCGGTCGCGCTCACGCTCATGACGATCGCGGCGCTTCGAAACTTCGACCTCGTGTACCTGACGACCCAGGGCGGACCGGGGAACTCGACGTCCGTCCCGGCGTTCGAGGTGTACAACCGCGCCTTCCAGACGAGCCAGGTCGGGTCGGCCGCCGCGATCGGGTTCACCCTCGCGCTCATGATCTTTGCGATCACGTTCGCGATCACGCGCATCGCGGAGCGGGAACGGGCATGATCGGCCGGCGCGAGCAGGCGGTCAACTACCTGATCCTCGCGTTCTTCTCGCTCGTCGCGGTGTATCCGGTGGTCGGGATCTTCCTGACCGCGCTCGCGCCGCGCGGCGAGCTCGCGGGGTTCGGCGCGCCGTCGGGCCTGCACTGGGAGAACTTCCGCGAGGCGTGGTCGCAGGGCCACTTCGGCCAGTACCTGCGCTCGAGCGCCATCGTCGCAGTGACCGTCGTCGTCGTGTCGACCTTCCTCTCGATCCTCTCCGGGTACGCGTTCGGGCTCATGCGCTTCCGCGGCTCGACGGTGCTCTTCTACGTCTTCCTGATCGGCCTCATGGTGCCGCTCGAGGCGCTGATCGTCCCGCTCTACTACGGGCTCCGCGACTTCGAGCTGACCGACACGTACTGGGCCCTGATCCTTCCGCAGGTCGGCCTCTCGGTCGCGTTCGGGACGTTCTGGATGCGCGCGTTCTTCCTCGCCACGCCGCGCTCGCTCGTCGAGGCGGCACGGATCGACGGTGCTTCGAGCTGGACGACGCTCTGGCGCGTCCTCGTCCCGTTCGGACGGCCCGCGATCCTCACGCTCATGGTGCTCGTCTTCATGTGGACCTGGAACGAGTTCCTGCTCGCCTTGGTCATGGTCTCGAGCGAGAACCTCCGCACGGCCCCACTCGGGCTCGCCTTCTTCCAGGGCCAGCACACGTCCGACCTGAACCTGCTCGCCGCCGGGGCAGTGATCGTGGCGGCCCCCGTCGTCCTCGTCTACGTCGTGCTCCAGCGCCACTTCATCCGCGGCATGCTCAGCGGGGCGGTCAAGGGGTAAGGGGGACGATGGCCGCCGTAACGTACGACCGAGCGACGCGGCGTTTCGGCGACACGGTCGCCGTTTCGGAGCTCTCGCTCGAGATCGAGGACGGCGAGTTCATGGTGCTGGTCGGGCCATCCGGTTCGGGCAAGACGACAGCGCTTCGGTTGCTCGCCGGGCTCGAGCCGCTCTCCTCCGGCCACATCCGGATCGGCGAGCGCGTCGTCGACGAGATCGCGCCGCGCGAGCGCGACATCGCGATGGTGTTCCAGGACTACGCGCTCTATCCGCAGATGAGCGTGCGCGAGAACCTCGCCTTCGGACTGCGGATGCGGAACACGGGCAAGGGCGAGATCGAGCGACGGGTGAGCGAGGCGGCCGCGTTTCTCGCCCTCGAGCCGCTCCTCGACCGCAAGCCCCGCGCGCTCTCGGGCGGCCAGCGCCAGCGGGTCGCGCTCGGCCGCGCGCTCGTGCGCGACCCGCAGGTCTTCCTGATGGACGAGCCCCTCTCGAACCTCGACGCGAAGCTCCGCACGCAGACGCGCGCCGAGATCAGGCGCCTGCAGCGAGCAGTGGGGACGACGACCGTGTACGTGACCCACGACCAGGTCGAGGCGATGACGATGGGCGACCGGATCGCCGTCATGCGCGAGGGTGTCCTCGAGCAGGTGGGCGACCCCGACACCGTCTACGAGCGCCCGGCGAACACGTTCGTCGCGGGCTTCATCGGCAGCCCGGCGATGAGCCTCGCGCCGTTCAGCCTCGAGCGGCGCGACTCACGCCTGCAGCTCGCGTGCGGCGAGGTTCGGCTCGAGGTTGAGTCCGCCGCCGAGCTTCCGGCGGAGCTGCTCGTCGGCGTCCGCCCGGAGGACACGCGCCTCTGGGGCACCGAGCCCGAGCTCGTCGGCCCCCTCGAGGGCCGCGTCGACTACATCGAATCGCTCGGCCGCGAGACGTTCATCGGCGTAACGGCCGCGGGCGACGCACGCTTCGTGATCGAGACCGACGGGCGCGTGCGCGCCGAGCCGAACGAGCTTCTTCGCTTCGGGCTTCGGAAGAGGCGCCTCTACGCCTTCGACCCGGGGAGCGAGCGCGAGCTCGGTCGTCTGTGACGTAGGCGCGCCGCGAAGCGCCGGCCCACCTGAGGAAGGGTGACGCTCGGCAGTAGTGCTCCCTAGGAGTCGGACGTCGACCCCCGCGATACTGCGCCGGTGACCGACGAGGCGAGAGAGCCCGAGCGTCTCGCACCCGGACCGCCCGTCCCCGAGCCGAGACAGCGGATCCGCGGGCTCTTCCGTCTGGCCGCGATGGACATCGGCCCGCTCCGCCGGCACCGCGAATTTCGCCTCCTCTTCGCGGGCCACGGCCTCTCGCTCTTCGGCTCCGAGATCACCTATGTCGCCGTCTTCTTCCAGGCGTACGAGCTCACGGGGTCGTCGCTCGTTGTCGGGCTTCTCGCGTTCGTCGAGCTGCCGCCGATCCTCGTCACCGCCTTCGTCGGCGGCGCTCTCGCGGACGCGTTCGACCGCCGTCGCCTCGTCCAGCTCTCGGAGCTCGGGCTCGCCGTCTGCGCGGCGACCCTCCTCCTGAACGCGCTCCTCTCGGAGCCGCGTATCTCCGTTCTCTTCGCCGTCGGGATCGCAAACGCGGCGCTCTCCGGCATCCAGCGCCCGCCGCTCGAGTCGATCGTGCCGCGCCTCGTCGAGCGAGACGAGCTCGCGGCCGCGGCCGCCCTCCACTCCTTCCGGATCAACGTCGGAACGGTCGCGGGGCCGGCGGTCGGTGGGGTCCTGATCGCCTGGCTCGGGCTCCCCGCCACCTTTGCCGTCGACCTCGTCACCTTCGCGGTCTCGCTCCTCGCCCTGAACCTCATGCGCGCCGTCCCGCCGCCGCCGGACGCCGAGCGGCCGAGCGTTCGCACCGTCGTCGAGGGAATCCGGTACGCCCGCAGCCGCCCCGAGCTCGTCGGGACCTACGCGGTCGACCTCGTCGCGATGTTCTTCGGGATGCCGATGGCGCTCTTCCCGGCCTTCGCCTCGGAGCTCGGCGGGGCGGCCGTGCTCGGCGTCCTCTATGCGGCCCCATCCGTCGGCGCCCTCCTCGCGACGGCGACGAGCGGGTGGACGGGGCGCGTGCACCGCCACGGCCTCGCCGTCATCGTCGCGGCGATGGGCTGGGGCGTCGGCGTCACCGCGTTCGGCGTCGCCCCGAACCTCGGGCTCGCGGTCGTCGCACTCGCCTTCGCCGGAGGGGCCGACATGGTTAGCGCCATCTTCCGCTCGGTGATCTGGAACCAGACGATCCCGGATCACCTGCGCGGGCGCCTCGCGGGGATCGAGCAGGTGAGCTACTCGAGCGGTCCGCTTCTCGGCGACCTCGAGGCCGGCGTCGTCGCGGCGCTCGCGGGCGTCCGCGCCTCGATCGTCTCGGGCGGGATCCTCTGCGTCGTGGGGGTCGCGCTCGCGGCGCTCGCGCTCCCGGCGTTTCGACGCTACGACGCACGGAGGCAGGCGCTCGAGCACGCGGGACCGGCGATCGCCCTTCCGGGGAACTAGCGCGCGCCCGCGAGTTCTTCACGTACGCTCGCCTCTTGCGCTCGGCTCTCGCCGTCGTCGTCTCACTGCTCGCGGTCGCCGTCTCCGCCGCTCCCGCGTCGGCCGCACTTCGCCTCGTCGGGGTCGCGCGCGGCTTCGCGCTCCCCGTCGACGTGGCGTCGACGCCGAAGGAGCGGGGCCGCCTGTACGTGGTGGAGCAGGCCGGCGTCGTGAAGGTCGTCGCTCGCGGCCGCGTTCGCGCGCGACCGTTCCTCGACATCCGCGATCGCGTCTCTTGCTGCGGAGAGCGTGGGCTCCTCTCGCTCGCCTTCCATCCGGCCTACCCGCGCGTGCGCCGGATCTACGTGAACTACACGAACCGGGCGGGAGACACGCGCATCGTCGCCTACCGCGTGAACCGCGCCCGCACGCGCGCCGTTCCGTCGACGGCTCGCGTCCTCCTCGCCGTGAGGCAGCCGTACGCCAACCACAACGGGGGCCAGATCGCGTTCGGGCGCGACGGCCGCCTGTACGTCGGGATGGGGGACGGCGGCTCGGCCGGCGACCCCGAGAATCGGGCGCAGACGACCTCGAGCCGGCTAGGCAAGCTCCTCCGGGTCAACGTGCGGACGGGCGGCGTCCGGATCGTCGCGCTCGGGCTCCGAAACCCGTGGCGTTTCTCCCTCGACCGGCGCACCGGCCTCTTCTGGATCGCCGACGTCGGGCAGAGCGCGCGCGAGGAGATCGACGTCTTCCGACCCGGGGCGCGCGGGCTCGAGAACTACGGCTGGCGACGGTTCGAAGGAACGGCGCTCTACTCCCGACGCACGGCCCTCGCTCGGAGGACTCGGTACGTTCCGCCGGTTCACGAGTACGGGCACGCCGGCGGGGCGTGCTCGGTGACGGGCGGCTTCGTCTACCGCGGCTCGCGCGTGCGCTCGGCGCGCGGGCGCTACTTCTTCGGCGACTACTGCACCGGACGGGTCTCGAGCTTCCGCCTGCGGAACGGGCGCCGCGCCGACCTCCGAAACCACCCGCGCCTCGCGGTCGCGGGCGGACTCTCGTCGTTCGGCGAGGGCCCGACGGGCGAGCTCTACCTCGTTTCGCACCGAACCGGCCGCATCTTTCGCCTCGCCTCGACGTAGCGGTCGGCCGGAACCGCGGGCGGCGGAAAGCGCGTATCTACGGTTCCTTCGTGCCTCTTCCATTCCAAATCGGCGCCGCGCTCGCCGCGCTCGCGCTCGTACCGCTCGCGTGCGGGGGAGGCGAGCGCGAGGGCGAGCGACCGGCGACGAGCGGCGGCGGCCCCACGACGACCGAGACCGAGCCGGTCGGGACGGAATCTGCGGTGCCGCCTCCCTCCGAGCCGAGACGCCTCCGTCTCCAAGAGGTGGCGAGCGGCCTCGAGAGCCCCACGCACGCGACCTCGGCTCCGGGCGACCGAGCGCGAATCTACGTCGTCGAGCAAGCGGGGAGGATTCGGGTCGTCGAGGCGGGGCGCGTTGCGACTCGGCCGTTCCTCGACATCGTCGATCAGGTCGCGAGCGGCGGCGAGCAGGGACTCTTCTCCGTCGCCTTCCATCCTGAGTACGAGGAGAACGGACGCCTCTACGTCGACTACACGAATCTGGAGGGCGATACGCGCGTCGTCGAGTACCGCGCGAACCGCGATCGGACGGCCGTCGACGAGAGGAGCGCGCGCGAGCTCCTCGCCGTCGACCAGCCGTTCGCGAACCACAACGGCGGCCAGCTCGCGTTCGGGCCCGACGGACTCCTCCACGTCGGCATGGGCGACGGCGGCGGGGCGGGCGATCCGGACAACCGCGCTCAGAACCTCGGCGACCGCCTCGGGAAGCTCCTCCGGATCGACGTGGACGACCCCGACGCGGACTGGGAGACGGTCGCGTACGGCCTTCGCAACCCGTGGCGCTTCTCGTTCGACCGCGCGAACGGCGACCTCTACCTCGCGGACGTCGGCCAGGGCGCACGCGAGGAGGTCGACTACGTCCGGTGGCCACTCGCGGGCCTCCTGAACTTCGGCTGGGACGTGTTCGAGGGCGACCTCCCCTACGAGGAGAAGGAGCTGAACTCGGAGGGGCGCCTCGTCGATCCCGTCGCCGTGTACGGCCGCGACGGCGGCTGCTCCGTCACGGGCGGCTTCGTCTACCGGGGCGAGGGGATCCCCGGGCTCGCCGGGCGCTACTTCTACGGCGACTACTGCACCGGGAACGTCTGGAGCTTCCGCGTGCGCGGCGGGCGGGCGCGCGCCGAGCGCCGCGAGCGCTTCCGCATCCCGTTCATCTCCTCGTTCGGCGAGGACGGCGACGGCGAGCTTCTCCTCGTCTCCTTGACCGGAACGGTCTACCGTCTCGCAACGTGAGGTACCAGTTCGTCGACTGCCGCTGGGAGCTCGGGAGTCCCGAGCGCGGGCGCGAGCTCTACCTCGAGGGCCACGTTCCCGGCGCGACCTTCCTCGACGTGGAGCACGAGCTCTCGGCTCCGCCAGGACAGCCGCCGCACCACGGCGGCCGCCATCCCCTGCCCGACGAGGGCCACTTCGCGCGGGTGGCCGGGAACGCGGGCATCGGCCCTGGCGTCTTCGTGGTCGCCTACGACGAGGGGCGGACGGGGGGCGCTGCGCGCCTCTGGTGGCTGCTTCGTCACTTCGGCCACGACGACGTCGCCGTCCTCGCCGGAGGGATCGACGCCTGGTTGGGGCCGCTGCACACCGGTGAGGACCCGGCGGTCGAAACGGCGCGCTTCGTTCCGCGCCCTCGCCACGACGACACGATCTCGGCCGAGGAGCTCGAGCGGCGACTCGGGGACGAGCGGCTCGTCGTCGTCGACGCGCGCTCGCCGGAGCGCTACCGCGGCGAGGTCGAGCCGATCGACCGGGTCGCCGGGCACATCCCGGGCGCGGTGAACGTTCCCTTCACGGCCGGCGACCTGCCCCGCGCCGTCGTCGAAGCGCCCGAGATCGTCGTTTACTGCGGCTCGGGCATCACCGCCTGCGTCGACCTTCTCGATCTCGTTCGCGCCGGGCGATCGGACGCGAGGCTCTACCCCGGCTCGTGGAGCGACTGGTCGTCGCGCGGCCTTGCCGCCGAGCGCGCGTAGCGGCCCGCGTGCCCGCCTCCCTCTAGCGGACGACGACCGTGCGTCGGTAACGAGTCACGGCCGCCTCGTCGAGCGCCATCGCGATCGGGTCGGCGATCAGCTCGTCGCCGAGGCGGCTCCGAAGCTGGGAGACGAGGTACTCCTCGGCGAGCCACTCCATCCGGGGCGGGACGTCGGCCTGGACGTGGAGGCGCCAGAGCCCCTCCTCGAGCTTCTCCTCGTTCACGACCTGAGGCCTCCGCAAGAACCTCGCCCCGCCGACGGGCGCGACGCCGCCGATTCGACGGACGGCCTCACGCGCATGCTCGGGCTCGCGCGTCAGGAGCTCGACCGTGAACGTCCGGTATCGGCGCCGGCTTCGCTTGACGGCCATGATCTGACCGTTCGGGATGAAGTAGAGGTCGCCGTTCAGGTCGCGCATCACGGTCGTTCGCAGGCCGACCTGCTCCACGAGCCCCGCGTACTTCGAAGGCTCCACCTCGATGAAGTCGCCGACCCCGTACTGGTTCTCGAGGAGGATGAAGACGCCGGCGATGAAGTCCGCCAAGACCTTTTGCGCGGCGAAGGCGAGGACGAGGACGACGAAGGTGGCGCCCGCGGCCGCGGTGAGCCGGTCCTCGACGAACACGCTGACGAGCGTCGCGACGGCGGCGATGAGCAGGAGGTAGAGGACGGCGGTCGAGACGAGTGAGATCGCGGTCTCGCGGCGGCGAAGCTTGACGAGGTCGGCCGTGTCGCTTGGGTCGCCAGCCGTGAAGCGGCGCGCGAGCGCCTGGAGGCCGCGGTAAAGGCCTAGAGCGAGGACGACGAGCGCCCCCGCCCCGAGGGAACGCAGAAGCCAGTCGGGGCCGAGGTCCACCGTCGCTACCCCGCTTCCGCCGGCGCCGCCTCGTCCGTCTGGAAGAGCCCGAACTTGTTCCCCTCGGTGTCCTCGCACCGCGCGTAGTGCCCGACGCCTTCGACGGGGCCGCGGTCACGCACCTTGCCGCCGAGCTCCTCGACGCGCTGGACGTGCTCGTCCAGGTCGTCGACGTAGAAGTACGCCCAGAGGCCACGGTCGTCGCTCCGATAGAGCCCGACGCCCTGGCCGCTCTCGACCTGCGCCATGACGTAGGGAAGCTCGCCCGGGTAGGCGTTGAACTCCCAGCCGAAGAGCGAGGACCAGAAACCCTGGGCCCGCTCGGTGTCTTCGGCCGGAATCTCGACGTAGTCCAGCTTCCCGCTCACTCTCCCTCCCTCATTCGAGTTCCACCTCTGCGACGCCCGCGAACACGTCGCCGTCGCGTGCGGCTCGATAGCGCTCGAATACCGCGACCGCGACGGCCAGGTCCTGCACCGCGAGCCCGGTCGAGTCGAAGACGGTGATCTCGCGCTCGTCGCTCCTGCCGGCTTCCTCGCCGAGGAGGACGCGGCCGAGCTCGGCCACCGTCTGACGACGAAGGCGCCCGTGCGCGACCGCCCGGGCGATGTCGCCGTTATGGCTTGCCTGCTCCCACTCGTCGCAGACGATCCGCGCCCGCAAGAGCTCCTCGACGGCGATCTCCGCCTTCCCCGGGCCGTCGGCGCCCATGAGGCTCGCGTGCTGACCGGCGTGAAGCGTTCCGGTCTCGAACACGAGCTCCCGTCCGGGAGTGACGGTCGCGACGACGTCCGCCGCGAGCGCCTCGGCGACGTCGCTCGCCACCCGGCTCCCGTCGCCGAGCTCGACGGCGACGCGCTCGGCCTGCTGCGGGCGGGCGTCCCAGAGAAGAACCTCGCGGTTTCGGGCGAGGAACGTCCGCGCGACGGCGCGTCCGTTCACGCCGCAGCCGACGACGGCAGCGGGAGCAAACGTCCGCCGCCCGAGCGTCTCGGCGGCGAGGACGGCCGCCGCTCCCGTACGGAGCGCGGTCACCGCCCCGGCTTCGAGGACGGCGCGAAGCGCACCCGTCTCGGCGTCGGACAGGAGGACGACGCCGGTGACGGTCGGGAGCGCACGCGCGGGGTTGTTCGGAAACGACGTCACCCATTTGAGGACGGCGTAGCCGCCCCCGGAGGCCGGCATGGCGCGGAAGTCGCCGTCCGGCGGCGCCGGGAGGTAGACCTTCGAGGGCATGAGCCACGCGCCGCGCGCGTGCTGGACGAACGCCTCGCGGACGACCTCGACGGCCTCGCCGGGGTCGAGCGCGGCGTCGACGTGACCGGCGCCGAACACCGGGACAGAGGGCACGCCGACGTATCCTAGGGGCGTGCGGGTCACCGTCTGCGACGTCGGGCCGCGCGACGGGCTCCAGAACGAGAAGACCTCGCTTCCGCCCGAGACGCGGGCCGAGCTTGTGAACCTCCTCGCGGCGGCCGGCTTGCCGCGCGTCGAGGCGGTGAGCTTCGTGAACGCCGCTCGTGTCCCCGCTATGGCGGGCCCCGAGGAGGTCGTCGACGCCGTCCATCGCCGTGAGCGCGTCCAGTACGCCGGACTCGTGCTGAACGAGCGCGGCTACGACCGGCTCCGCGATACGGCGCTCGACCGGGTCCACTTCACCTTCGCGGCGACGGACTCGTTCAACCGCCGAAACGCGAACGCGACCGTCGACGAGTCGCTCGTCACGGCAGGTCGCGTCCTCGAGCGGGCGCGCGCCGACGGGGTCCCGGCGACGGTCAGCATCTCCGTCTCCTTCGGCTGTCCCTTCGAAGGGGCGGTGGATCCGGCCCGCGTCCTCGCCCTCGCCGAGGAAGCGGTGAGGCTCGGGGCCAACGAGGTCGTCTTCGCCGACACGATCGGCGTCGGCGTCCCGAGTCGGGTTCGAGACGTCGTCGTCGAGGCGGTACGACTTGGGCGTTCCGTCGGAATCCATCTCCACAACACACGCTCGACCGGCTTCGCGAACGCGTGGGCGGCTCTCGGCGCCGGCGCCACGGTCTTCGACGCGTCGATCGGCGGCCTCGGCGGGTGCCCTTTCGCGCCGAAGGCGACGGGGAACATCGCCACCGAGGACCTCGTCTACCTCCTACATGGAGAGGGCGTCGAGACGGGGATCGACCTCGACGCGCTGATCGGTGTCGCCGAGTGGCTCGAGGGCATCCTCGGCCGCGAGCTACCGGGCCAGGTCTACCGGGCCGGCGGGTTCGCGCCCGTCGGGGGCTAGTAGCAGTCTGTTACTTGGATCCCGGGCGCGGCGCGGGGTCAGCGGGTCTGTGGAAAGCCGAGGTCGACCGTGCTGGTCGCCGGGTCGGGCCAGCGGCTCGTTACCACCTTGCCGCGGGTGTAGAACGCGATCCCCTCCGGCCCATAGATGTGCAGATCGCCGAAGAGCGACGACTTCCACCCGCCGAACGAGTAGTAGGCGACCGGAACCGGGATCGGGACGTTGATTCCCACCATGCCGGCCTGGACGTCGAACTGGAACCGCCGCGCGGCGCCGCCGTCCCGCGTGAAGATCGCGGTCCCGTTCCCGTACGGGTTCTCGTTCACGAGACGAACGGCCTCGTCGTACGTCGCGGCCCGGGTGACGCCGAGCACCGGGCCGAAGATTTCGTCCCGGTAGCAGCGCATCTCGGGCGTCACGTTGTCGATGAGTGAGACGCCGAGCCAGAACCCGTCCCCGTCGGGAGCGGATTCGCGTCCGTCGACGACGACCGTAGCCCCCTCGCGAGGCGCCTCCTCGACGTACGAAGCCACCCGGTCGCGATGCTCCCGCGTGACGAGCGGCCCCATCTCCGCGGCCGGATCCATCCCGTCCCCGACCTTGATGCCGGGGATCCGTCCCCGGATCGCCTCGATCAGCCGGTCCCCGACGTCCCCGACCGCGACGATCTGCGAGACGGCCATGCAGCGCTCGCCGGCGGAGCCGAACGCGGCGCCGACGGCGGCGTCGGCAGCCATGTCGACGTCGGCGTCCGGGAGGACGATCATGTGATTCTTCGCGCCCCCGAGCGCCTGGCAGCGCTTTCCGTGCTTCGTAGCGGTCTCGTACACGTACCTCGCGATCGGCGTCGAGCCGACGAACGAGACGGCCCGGATCGTCGGGTGCTCGAGGATCGCGTCGACGGCCACCTTGTCGCCGTGGACGACGTTGAAGACGCCGTCCGGTACCCCGGCCTCCTGGAGAAGCTCGGCCACGTAGAGCGAGGCGGACGGGTCTTTCTCGGACGGCTTGAGAACGAACGTGTTCCCACAGGCGAGCGCCGGCGCCCACATCCACATCGGGACCATGGCCGGGAAGTTGAACGGCGTGATGCCTGCGCAGACGCCGACGGGCTGGCGGAGGGAGTACACGTCGATCCCCGTCGAGGCCTGTTCCGAGAAGCCGCCCTTCAGGAGCTCGGGAATCCCGCAGCAGTACTCGATCACCTCGAGCCCGCGTGCGACCTCGCCGAGCGCGTCCGAGAACACCTTGCCGTGCTCGAGCGTGAGGAAGCGTGCGATCGCCTCTCGGTGCTCGTGAACGAGCCCGCGGATCCGAAAGAAGAGCTCGGTCCGACGCGAGAGCGAGAGCGCGCGCCACCGCGGGAACGCGTCCTCCGCGGCGCCCACGGCACGGTCGACCTCCTCGGCGCTCGCGAAGTCGACGACGCCCGTCTGCTCGCCGGTCGCGGGGTTGAAGACCGGGCCGCTTCGCCCGGAATCGCCGGGCACGATCGTCCCTTCGATCCAGTGGCTTATCCGAGCCGGCTTGCGCTCCCGCGTCACGGCCGGCTCGGGCGCGTGGACGACCTCGCTCATCGTTCCTCCTCGCTCGCTCCATGGACAGGGTACTCGACGTACGCGAGCCCCCGGCGTGGGCTAGGAGGCGACCCCGCGGTTCCTCTCGGGGCAGCCACGTGTCTAGGTAAGAACGACGACCGAGCGCGCGGCCAGGGCGACCCCGACACGACCCGAGAAAACGCAACGGTTGTCAAGACGAGGAGCCCTATTCGGCCTCCTCGAACGTTGACAACTGCCTTCAGCGGAGCGGAGAGCGACGGCCGTCCCTCCTAACCCTCGTCACCGAAGGCTGCGGACGTGAGATAGTTACGGCCGGCGCGCGCCGGACATTACCCCTGATCCCGAGGATGTTGGCCGCAGCCTCGTGGAGTCGGGCGCGCGCCCACCCGTCTATATACGTCGTGCGGCGCGCCTCGGCTCTTGCGCTGTGGTCACGAAAAGATCGTCCCGAGGGTCGGCACGCGGCGGACTTCCCGGCCGTCAGCGTCTGGGACGTACGCTTTCTGGCCATGGTCGCAACCGATTCCGCCGAGCGGCGCCCGCGGCCCGCGTGATCGTCTCCTTCCACGTCGCCACGGGAGCGTGCGTCGGAGCCGCCGTGCGGTCGCGCTCGGCCGCGCTTCTCCTCGGGCCGTTCCTCCACCTCGCCGGTGATCGAATGCCGCACGAGGACATCGCCTCGCGGCGCTTCGAGATCGGATCGGGCGTCGTCCTCGTCGGCGTCCTGGCTGCGCGCCGCGGCCTCCTCGATCCGGCGACGGTCGGCGCGCTCGCGACCACGGCGCCCGACAGCGAGCACGTGCTTCCCACCCCGCGGTTCCGCGGCCGCAAGCTCTTCCCGAGCCACCGCTTCGAACGCTGGCACCGCGTGGGCGGACTTTCGGCGCCTGCTCAGCTCCTTGTCGCCGGCGTGCTCCTCGGCGCTCTCCTCGCGCCCCGGAGCCGCTAGCGCGCGACCGCCCGCAGGGCCGCGAGCTCCCAGGCGACGTTTGCGGCGGCGAGCGCCGTCGGCTGGCCGGCGCCGTCGTATGGGGGTGAGACCTCGACGACATCCGCACCGACGAGCGGCACGCCGAGAAGCGCGCGCAGGAACGCAAGCGCCTCGGCGGTCGTGAAGCCACCGACCTCGGGCGTGCCCGTGCCCGGCGCGTAGGCGGGGTCGAGGAAGTCGACGTCGAACGACAGGAAGACCGATCGATCGCCAACGCGCTCGCCGACGAGCGCGCCGTAGCGCTCCGGTCCGAACTCGCGAAGCTCGTCCGTCGTCAGGACGTGGAAGCCGAGCGCGCGCGCCTCGCCGAGGTCACCAGGTCCGTAGAGCGTGCCGCGCATCCCGGCCTGCACCGACGCGGCGGCGTCGACGAGGCCCTCCTCGACGGCGCGCAGGAAGGTCGTCCCGTGGAAGTACTTCTGGCCGAAGTACTCGTCCCAAGTGTCCGTGTGCGAGTCGAGCTGGACGAGTGCGAGCGGCCCGTGCGCCCTGGCAAGGACGCGGAGCTCCACGAGCGTCACCGCGTGGTCCCCGCCGAGGCCGAGAGGGAAGGCGCCTGCCGCGACGACGGGCGCAAGCGCGCCCTCGACGCGGCGATACGTCTCGACGGTGTCGCCGGGAGCGACCGGCAGATCGCCGTAGTCGATCATCGAGAGCGCCTCGACGACATCGACGTTCCAGGCGGGGTTGTAGGGACGCAGGAGGGCGGAGGCCGACCTGATCGCCTCCGGGCCGAAGCGGGCCCCCGGCCGAAAGCTCGTCGCCGTATCGAACGGAAGGCCGACGAAGGCGAGATCGACGCTCGCGAGCTCCGTCGTGTGCGGAAGCCGGGCAAACGTCCTGACGCCGGAGAAGCGCGGCATCTCCCGCGCGTCGATCGGGCGGTGGCGGGGAGCGTCGGCCACCCGCGTCATCTATGCGGCGACGCGCTGAAACTGAGGCAGGATCGACTGCCGGTAGGCCGTGAGCGTCTCCTCCTGGCCGCGAGTCATCAGGTAGATGTTGAAGTGGTCGACGCCGAGGGACTCGAGCTGCCTCAGCTTCTCTCTCGCCTGCTCCGGCGTCCCGAGGACGCAGAAGCGGTCGCAGATCTCGTCCGTCACGAACTCGCCGTGCGCGGCGCCGACGCGGGAATGGTGCTTGTAGTCGTAGAACTTCCGCGCCTTCACGTACTCGGTCAGCGCGACCGGAATCTCCGACTCGAAGCCGTAGCGCTCGATGAGATCCATCACGTGGTTCGAGACCATCGCCGGGAACCAGCGGACCTGGTCGCGCGCGTCGGCGAGGTCGTCCGAGATGTGGCTCGGCGCGCAGACGTGGCACTTGAGCTCGGACGGGTCCCGTCCGTCCTCCTCCGCCGCTCGCCGCGCCGTCTCCATGATCCAGCCGATGATCTCGGGATCCGCGAGCTGGATGATGACGCCGTCTCCGACGCGGCCCGCGACGGCGAGCGCCTTTGGCCCGTAACCGGCGACGTACATCTCGATCGGCGGCAGCTCCTCCCGGACCCACGTGAGCTGCAGCTCCTTCCCGTTCCACTCGACCGGCCGGCCGTTCATGAGGTCCTTGATCATCCGGAGCGACCGCTCGAAGTCGGCCACCTTGACCGGCTGGAGGCCGACGACGCGCCGCGACGAGTCGCCGCGTCCGATCCCCATGACGGCGCGGCCGCCCGATATCTCGTGCAGCGTCGCGTAGTAGCTCGCCGTGATCGTCGGCTCTCGGATCCCCGGGTTCGTGACGCAGTGGCCGAGCTTCAGCTTCTCCGTCCGCGCGGCCGCCAGCGCGAGCAGCGGGTACGACTCGTGCCAGAGGATGTGCGAGTCGTACGTCCACCCGTTGTCGAACCCGAAGTCCTCGGCCATCCGAAAGAGGTCGAGCAGGCGCGTGTAGGGCGGATCGGGAAGAACTGTGACGCCGAACGTGATCATCGGACCTCCGGCGGGGCGCAGAGGAAGGGAAGAGCGCATCTTGGCGCGAAACGAGGGACATGACAACGTCCGACCCCGCGTCGCCCTGATCGCGACCGTCCACCACGTCGACCTCGTCGTCACGTCGCTTGCGCGGAGCCTGCCCTTCTACCAGGACCTCCTCGGGTGGACGGAGACCGGAGAAATCGTCGGGGAGCGGGGCGAGCGGGTCGTCTACATCCGGCCGCCGGGGCGATCCTCCCAATGGTACGCCTCGCTTGGCCTTCGGGAGAAGCAGTCGGACGCGGGCGCCGCTCCGTACGACCGCTACGCAGTCGGGATCCACCACCTCGCGTTCGTCGCCGAGTCGCGCGGCGAAGTGGACGACCGGGCAGAATGGCTGCGCGGCTGCGGCGCCGAGATTGAGAGCGGGCCGAGGGAGTACGACTACATGCCCGGCTACTACGCCGTCTTCTTCTACGACCCGGACCGCATGAAGCTCGAGATCGTCCACCACCTCCCGCGCGAGGCGGGCTAGCGGTGGAAGTGGAACGCGCGCGTGCGCAACGCGTCTCGGACGCCGAGCGCGAGCGTGCGGTCGAGATCCTCGGCGCCCACATGGTGAGCGGTCGACTGTCGCCCGAGGAGCTCGCGGAGCGAAGCGACGCCGTCCTGTCGGCGACGAGCCAGCGCGACATCGACGCCGCGCTTCGCGGCCTGCCGCCCCTGCCGCGACCTCCGCTCCTCGTGCGCGCCGCCGAATTCGTGCCGCTTCGGACGCACGTGATCGCGTACGTTCTCGTGAGCGCCGTCCTCGTCGGCGTCTGGGCGGCGACCCGCGACCGCGAGCCACGGCCGTCCGACGAGGGCTTCGGGCTCCTCTGGCCCTTCTGGGTCATGCTCATATGGGCCGTCCCGCTCGTCGCGCAGGCCCTCTACGTCCTCCGCCGACCGCTCCTGCGTCGCGCCCGCCGACGCCGCCCGAGCTCCTAGCTGACATCCGCCCGCTCTCGCGCGTCGCGACGAGCGATCGAGCGGCTTCGCGCCAGCTTTACGTCGCGCTTACGGGAGCCAGAACGATCGCCTACATGTCCCCGGTAGTCCTAGAGGGAGCATTACTCGGGAGAAAAAGGAGGGCGGATGATGCGAAGAATCGCACTGACCGTCGCCATGCTAGGCCTCGCCGCGACGACCGCCGTCGCGAGCGGGCCGTCCCTGCAGGCGAGCACGAAAGCGACGGTAAAGACGTGTAACAACTTGAAGGCGCAGATGCGCGCGCGAAACTTCAACGCGACGTTTGCGCCGCGCACCCGAAACGCGCGTGCCGCGCTTCGGAATTGTGCCCGCCGCGAGGCCGCGGCGCAGGCGCAGGCTCGGCGGAACGCCGCGAAGACGTGTCAGCTGTGGCGCGCCGATGCGGACGTCTTCGCCGAGGCGATGGCGGGGACGGAGAACGAAGGGAAGACGTTCGCCGAGGTGTTCGGGACCCGTGCCAACGCGTACGGGAAGTGCGTCTCGACTGTCGCCCGGCAGCGAAACCGGGAACGGCGCGCCGCCCTCGTGAACGCGGCGAGGACGTGCCGGTCGTGGAAGTCGAACGCTGACGCCTTCGCCGAGGCAACGGTGGGGACGGAGAACGCCGGCAAGACGTTCGCGGAGGTCTACGGCAGCGGCGCAAACGCGTACGGAAAGTGCGTGTCGCAGCAGGGGCGCGCCCGCTCGAGCGATTAGCGGAAGGGCGGAAGCGAGGAACCGTTAACGGCACGCGCGACCGGCGG
>JALZGN010000032.1 GCA_030861005.1 Actinomycetota bacterium | reverse complement strand
GTCTTCTCGGGCGAGGGCATCGTCCTCGACCACCCGGTCGCGTGCGGCGACTACATGGAGATCGTTCCCGCGATCATCGTCGAGGAGCCGCGCGACGGCGACGAGGTGTCGAGCCCCGTGCGCGTGCGCGGCACGGCGAACGTCTTCGAGGCGAACGTGACCATCGAGATCCTCGACAGCCGCGGCCGCAGGATCGCGCGCACGTTCACGACGGCGACGTGCGGAACGGGATGCCGCGGCGACTACTCGGTCAGCCTTCCCTTCGAGGTCGCGCGCGAGCAGCGGGGCACGATCGTCGTCCACGACGACGACGCAGCCGGAACCGGCACGCCGCCGCACAGCGTTCGCATCCCGGTCACTCTGCTCCCGTCGTGACGTGGGACGAAGCCGCGTGCGCGAGCACGAGGAAGCGCTGAGCAACTGTGCTGCCTACGGGAGGGATTCGAACCCTCGATCCGGCTGACGACGGTAACGCCTCGCGGTCATCGGCGTGATGGGTCCGACCGGACGCGCCAACGGGGCGTAGGCCACCGTCGGGACGACGGGATCCTGAAGCGCGGCGACGGCATTGACGATGATGAGTCTCGCGCGAGTCGGCGTGCCAAGTGGGGCAGCGCCAGCCGTGCCCAGTCACGAGTAGACCGGGCCGAGTGGCGAGATCACCGGCCGGCGACCGATGAGTTCAGGAATGCGGAACCGTCTACAGCGTTCGGAACTCGAAGTGCTCGCAGCGAAAGGAACCCGCCGATGACTGTCGATAGCCGCTTGCGCTGGCTCGCGCTCTACGTCCTCTGCCTCGGGGATCTGATGATCGTTCTCGACATGACGATCGTGAACGTGGCTCTGCCGTCGATCAGGGACGACCTCGGCTTCTCCCAGACCTCGCTCGCCTGGGTCGTGAACGCCTACCTGCTGACCTTCGGCGGCTTTCTGCTGCTCGGCGGGAGGCTGGGCGACCTCTTCGGGCATCGGCGGCTGTTCCTGAGCGGCATCGCGCTCTTCACCGTCGCCTCGCTCGCGTGCGGCATCGCGAATTCGCAGGAGTTCCTCGTCGCGGCTCGCGCCGTGCAGGGGGTGGCCGGCGCGATCGTCTCGGCGCTCGCGCTCTCGATGCTGATGATTCTCTTCACCGAGCCGGCCGATCGCGCGAAGGCGATGGGCGTCTTCGGCTTCATTCTCTCGGGCGGGGGCGTGGTCGGCGTCCTCGCGGGCGGGGTCCTCACCGACGTCCTCAATTGGCACTGGATCTTCCTCATCAACCTCCCGGTCGGCGTCCTCGTCTACGTCCTCTCCCTGAAGCTGCTGCCGGGCGGACGCGGAATCGCGCGTGGCCGCGTCGACGTGGCCGGCGCGCTCACGATCACCGCGTCGTTGATGCTCGCCGTCTACGCGATCGTCAACGGCAACGACAAGGGCTGGGCCGGAGCGGAGACGCTCGGCGTCCTCGCCGTCGCCGCCGCCCTGCTCGCGATCTTCCTCGTGATCGAGGCCCGCATACTCTCACCGCTCATGCCGCTCGGTCTCTTTCGGAATTTGAATGTCTCGACGGCGAACGTCCTCGGCGTCCTGATGGCGGCGGGCATGTTCGGCTACTTCTTCTTCTCGGCGCTCTATCTCCAGCTGGTGCTCCGATACAGCCCGCTCGAGGTCGGTCTCGCGTACCTGCCCGGCACGGTCGTCTGGGGCGCCTCGTCGCTGCTCCTCTCAGATCGGCTTGTCATGCGCTTCGGGATCAAGCCGCCGCTTCTCACTGGCTTGGGGCTCATGACGGTGGCCCTGGTCTTGCTGGCGCGGACGCCGGTCGAGGGCAGCTGGGCGCTCGACATCCTGCCCGCGACCCTGGCCGTCGGGCTCGGCGCCGGGATCGCGTTCAACCCGATCCTCCTCGCCGCCATGAGCGGTGTCGCCCAGGAGCAGGCGGGGCTCGCGTCGGGCGTCGTCAACACCGCCTTCATGATGGGCGGTGCGGTCGGTCTCGCCGTCCTCGCGAGCCTGGCCGACTACCGCACCGGCTTCCTCGGTGGTGTAGACGATCTCTCGGCGCTGAACAGCGGCTATCACCTCGCCTTTCTCGTCGGCGCCGTCTTCGTCGTCGCCTCCGCGCTCGTCGGCGCGGCGCTGCTCCGGGTCGAAAAGCCGCAGACACACAGCGAGGAGACGTTCGGCAGGCCGGCCCTCGGAGAGGCCGAGTAGGCGCCATGAGCGTCCGGTTGTCCGACCGAAGTCCGCGACCCGCGTAACCGCCGCTTCGCAGAAGCGCGGGCAGTAGAGATTGCACGGGCCGCTCTGCGTCCCTCCCTCTCAGGTGCGCCGTGCGACTGCGCCGACCTCGGGATCAAGTAGGTCTGCATGCAATGTTCCTCGGCACGGAGAGTGCGCACCGTCGCCGCGCAGAGCTGCCGGCAGGGGAACCGAAGCCGACAACGCCGACTCGAGGGCGGTAGTGTCCGCCGAGGTTCCTGTCGAAGGGGTAGGCGTGCGAGTCGAGGAAGTGTTCGCAGTTGCTGGGCTCAACATCCGAGGTGAGACGATCCCGCCGGCGCGCATCCGAATCACTTGCCCCAACTGTGGCCGCACGAGCGGAGCGGACGAGGCCCGGATTGCGGAAAGCGGCCACCAGACGAACCACGACTGCCCGCACTGCGCGGCGACGATGCTCACGGTCAGCCCAGCGCGTAGCGTGGGCGGTTACCGCCTCAAAGACTGGACCGTGAATCCACTTGGCGGAATGGCCATCGACGTTCCGCCACTCGACCAGAACGTCTAGCTTGGGGTGCGCGGACTCGCCAATCTCGCGCTCCGCGCCGACTTGACGATGCTCGCCCGCCCTGAACGTCGCGCCTGCGCCGGCGGGGGCAGCTTCGCTCAGGGCGTCGCGTCTGGGCGCTGCGCCCGGCGGCCGTTGCGTGCAGCCGCCGCCGCGGGACCCCGCTCTATCGGTACCGTATCCTGCAGCGGAGCCCCTACACAGGGGCAGGCACTGACGAAAGGCCCTCCATGGGTTCGAGCTCGAAGCGACAGACTACGATGGCCAAGATGGCGCGCGAGCGCGCGCTCCAGGAACGCCGCGCCATGAAGCAGCAGAAGAAGGACGAACGGAAGCAGGCCGCGGCGGCCGCGCGAGACGCGAAGGCTGGGGAGCCCGCTCGCTCCGAGAGCGGCGTCGAAGGCGACGGGCGCTCTGCCGAGCGGTCGACCGCGCCCTCTGACGAGATTTCCGACGCCGAGTAGCGCTCGGCGACCGAGGGCGGCCGACGAGGAAGCCCTACCAGCGGCAGCGGAAGCCGTGGCAGGGGCGCCCCGCTCGAAGCGGCTGGTACGGTATGCGCGCAACCCAGAGCGAGTCCGGTTCGCGCCTGCGCCTTCCTTACTTGTTCGTGACGTCGGTAGGGGAGGTGTTTTTCCATGGCAAGCGGGACCGTCAAGTGGTT
>JALZGN010000240.1 GCA_030861005.1 Actinomycetota bacterium | reverse complement strand
GCGAGATCGCGCGCGACCCTCGGCGGCGACGCGGCGGGCAGTTGCGGGCCGTGAGCGTCGCCGTCGGCTCGAGCCTGGATCGCGCACTCGACGCCGGCGGCGCGCAACGCGAGCAGCGCAAGCCCGGTATCCCAGACAGGCGACTGGCAGGCCTCCGGGCGGAGCCGGTCGCCGTCCTCGACGAGGAACCGCTCCCAGCCGCGGAGGCCGCGGGCGACGTAGGGCGAGTCGGGGCCGTGTCCGCGGCAGGCGAGCGCGATCAGCGACCAGACCCAGGGCGGCTGGATCCCGCCCCACGAGCCGTCGAGCTCCTGCCGCTGGAGGATCCACTGCTCCATCGTCCGGAGGGCGCGCTCGCGGCCGGGCTTGAAGGGCTGCCCGAAATACCAGGAGGCGAGACGGTTGCCGGCCCACCAGAGGCGGTCGGAGACGGTGGTCGGCGGCCGCGTGATCCCGAGGTTCAGCTCGTGGATCGCCCGCTCGCGCGCCAGCGGCCGCACCGGCCGGTAGTGCATGACGACGGCGAGCGGGACGACGGTCTGGCGGGCCCAACAGGCGAAGTCGTAGAGCGAGAACGGCATCGAGGGGTGGAGGAAGACGAGCTCCGGCGGGATTTGGGGGATCTCCTCCCACTGCCAAACGCCGAGAAGGGAGAGCCACATCCGGGTGAAGACCCGGGAGGCGCCGATTCCGCCTCGCTCCTCGCAGAAGCGACGGGCGCCGGCGAGACGCGAGTCGTCAGCGTCGAGGCCGGCGAGGCGGAGGGCGGCGTACGCCTCGAGGGTGGCAGCTAGGTCGGGATCGCCGCCCCAGTAGATCGCCCACGTCCCGTCCGGGCGCTGGCGCGCGAGCAGCTCGTTGGCGCAGCGACGAAGGGTGTCGCCGTCCAAGCGGCGAAGGAAGTGGAGGAGGAAGAGGTGCTGTGCGGTCATGGTGACGTTCGACTCGAGCTCACCGACCCACCAGCCGCCCGGGCGTTGGAGCTCGATCAGCCGCTCGACCCCGGCGTCGAGTGCGCGATCCAGGCTCGAGCCGACGGCGACGCTCACGGCCCGCAACTGCCCGCCGCGTCGCCGCCGAGGGTCGCGCGCGATCTCCCCCGGGGGACCCCCCTGATTACCCCCTTGCGGTCAGCGTAGCGCCATAACTCGCGCGCGTGGCGCGCGCATCGCTTCAAGATTCGCCGCGCGTGCGCCGAAACCCGCCCAGCCGAGTCCCTCATGCCGCAATGCGCTCGGTCGCGGTCGCGACGAGGAGGCGCGCCGCGCGCCGACCGCTTCGGACGGCGCCCTCCATCGTCGCCGGCCATCCCGTCTTCGTCCAGGCGCCCGCGCGCACGACGTTCCGACGTCCGGTCTCGGGCCCGGGCCGAAGCGCCGCCGTCCCCGGTCGACCCGCGAACGTGGCCCCCGGCTCGCGACTGACCCGCGACCACACGAGGCGCGCCCGCCCCAGCCGCCCCGTCACCTCCGCCGCGACGAGGTCGACGAGCTCCTGGCCGCGGGTCTCCGCGAGCTCGCGCGCCCCGCTCGCGACGACGGTCAGGTACTGGCCCGCGCCCGGTGATCGGCCCGTGATCGCGCCACGGTCGAAGATCCAGTGCGCGGGGCTCGCGAGGAGCGCGGCGAGCGGCGCGCGCAAGATCCGGCGATCGAAGAGCATGTGGACGCTCACGATCGTCGAATCCTCGAGGGGCGGGGCCGCCTCGCCGAGCAGGCGGGCACTTTCTTCGGGCGGCACGGCGACGACGACGGCGTCGGCCTCGACCCGCTCGCCGTTCGTCAGGACGACGGCACCCCCCTCGAGCTCGGCCGCACGTGCGCGCGTTCGCACGTCGGCGCCCATCGCCGCGAGCGCGTCCCCCGCCGCCCGGCCGTGCATGCGCCCGAGCGGCTCGGCCGGCAGGAGGAGATCGCTCGCTCCTCGGCCCCCGAGGAGCGCCGTCTGGACGGTGAAGACCGCGAGCGCCGCGCTCGCCTCCTCGCTCGGCAGGTTCACGGCCGGGCGCATGAAGACGTCCCAGAAGCGGTCGATCGCCGCCTCCGACTGGCCGAGGCGGCGCAGCAGGGCGGCGAACGTTTCGCCGTCGTGCGTCGCGGCGTCGAGTCGCCCGAGCGCGCGGGTCGCGCGCGCGACCGCGAGGCGGTCGGCCGCCGAGAGGTGGCGGTAGCGAAGGAGCGCGAGCGCGCCCGGGGCGATCGTCGCCACCGACCCGTCCTCGCCGACAACCGGGAGGCGCAGGCGCGTGCGCACGACGCGCGTCGCCATGCCGACGCGGGCGAGAAAGCGCAGGTACTCGCTGCAGCATCCGAGGGCGACGTGCTGACCGTTGTCCGGGGGCGGCGACGGGTCCCCTTCTCGCTCGGGGAGCGTCTGCACGGCGCCGCCGAGCGTCGGGCGGGCTTCGAGGAGGACGACCTCGCGCCCCGCGTCGGCGAGGTCGAGCGCCGCCGCGAGCCCGGCGAGGCCGCCACCCACGACCGCGACCTTCACCCGGCTCCCGCTCCTTCGAGCGAGGACGGACGAAGCGTTGCGACGGCCCGCACCTTCTCGACCGCGGAGAGCGAGGGGCGCGCGCCGAAGACGTCGTAGCCGCGCGCCCGCATCTGCACGAGGAGCCCGCGGTAGATCCCCGCGAACGCGCGAACGCAGAGCGCGCTCCGCACGTCGAGGAACGCGAGAAGGCGGAGCCCGTCCGCGAGGAGCGCCTCGGCACGCGCCGCCTGCGCCTCCATCAACGACTGCCAACCGGCGCCCGGGCGCCCTCGCGCGATCTCCTCTTCCCGGACACGGAAGCGGGCGAGCTCGTCCTGAGGGATGTAGACGCGACCCAGTCGCCAGTCTTCGGGCACGTCGCGCATGATGTTGATCTGCTGAAGCGCGATCCCGAGCGTCTCGGCGGGTAGCGCCGCCGCCGCCGGGTCGCGCGGCTCGTACACCGCCGCGCACGCCACCCCGACGGAGCCGGCGACGCAGCGACAGTATTCGCGAAGCTCGTCCCAGGTCGCGTAGCGCGATCGGTCGACGTCCATGAGACCGCCGAAGACGAGGTCGGCGAGGGCCCGCTGCGGGACGCAGTAGCGCGCACACGCGTCCGCGAGCGCGACGAGGACGGGGTCGCCGGCGTCCGCCGTCGGAAGCCGGGCGATCGCTCGCCGGCACGCGTCGAGGCGCGCGCGGCGCTCGGCGGGCGCGAGTCCTGGGTCGTCGGCGACGTCGTCCACTCGCCGCGCAAACGCGTAGAGCGCCGCGAGAGCCTCGCGCTTCCGGCGCGGAAGGAGCGCGATCCCCCACGCGAAGTTCCGCGCCTCGCGGCGGGTGATGCGAACGACCTCCGCGTACGCGTCCCGCGTCGTCACGCCGCGAGAAGCTCGACGGCGAGGAGGCGGACGACCGCGAGGCGACCGGGGGCCGGACGGCGCGTGAAGACATCCCAGCGAGCGCGCTCGAGCGCCGCG
>JALZGN010000300.1 GCA_030861005.1 Actinomycetota bacterium | reverse complement strand
GGCGCCTGTGGAAAACCTGCTTTACTTAGAGCAGGCTGTTGTCAGCAGTAATCCCCAGTTGCGGCCCGGGGCGAGGAAAGGGAGGCAATTGCGGATTCGATCGACCGCAGCGTCGGTCGTTGCTCCGGCGGCAGCCGCGAAACCTCCGTCCTTTTTGCGCGGGGCGGAGCTCGTCGAATGAGGCGGGAGGCAGCCGCCCCTCCGCGCGCTCGGATCCCGAAGCCGGAGATCTCACGCGAGACGGCATGGCTCCTGCCGGTCGTTGCGCCCGTAGCGCTCGTCGGCGGGCTCGGGCTCGCCGCGGCGGCCTGGTCGCTCGCCGACTCGGGGCCTAGTCCGGAGGGCGCCGCCGGTCTCCTCGCGTTCCTCGCCGCGTCGGTGTTCGCGGAGGCGTTCCCGGTTCCGATCGAGGGCGTCCCGGTCGGCGCGACGTCGCTCGCGAACATCTTCATCGTCGGCGCGGCTGTGCTCTACGGGTGGCCGGCGGCGGTTCTCGTCGCCTTCCTCGGGATGGTGACCGTCGAGACGGTCGTCCGCCGACCCCCGACCATCCGGACGCTCTTCAACAGCGGCCTCTACGTCGCCGCCGCGCTCGCGGCGGGCGGGGTCGTCGCGGCTCTCGGAACGGGCGGGCTCGCCCGCACGATCGTGGCCGTCCTGGCCGGCTCATCTGCGTTCTACGCGACGAACGTCGCCCTACTCGCGCTCGTCATCGCGCGAGACGGACGAGAGTCGTTCTCGGTTCTCGTCGCTCGCTACATCCGCTGGACGACCGTCCCGTTCGCGATCATGGCCTCGGTCACGCTCATGCTCGTCGTGCTCTGGGAGCGCTCGCCGGCGCTCGCCGTCCCGCTCGTCGGCCCGCTCGTCGCCATCGCGCTCTACCAACGGTCGGTGCACAACGCCCTCGAGGCCATGCGGATAGCGCGCACCGACGCGCTCACCGGTCTCGGGAACGCGCGGCACTTCCAGGAGCGCCTCGAGGAGGAGTTCGAGGCGGCACGGATGGGGATGCGTCCTCTCACCGTCTGCCTCCTCGACGTCGACGACTTCAAGGCGATCAACGACCTCTACGGTCATTCCGTCGGCGACAGCGTCCTCGCCGGCGTCGCGGGCGGGCTCCGACAAGACGGGGAGGCGTTCAGGATCGGCGGCGACGAGTTCGCGCTCCTCCTGCCCGGACGCGACGAGGACGAAGCGGTCGTGATCGCCCGCTCGGTCGTCGACCGCATCGCCCGCGCCGACTACGAGGCCGGCGCCGCGGTCAACGTCTCCGCGGGGGTCGCGTCGTTTCCGGGCAACGCGGGCAAGGCGGGCGAGCTCGTTCGGCTGGCCGACGGCGCGCTCTACAGCGCGAAGGAAGAAGGGAAGAACCGCGTCGCCACGCAGGCGACGAGCGCAGCCGAGATGGGGCAGCTACGCCAGGTCGCGGACGAGACGAACCGCGCCGCGCGCCTCCGTGCGGCCGCGAGCCTCGCGAAGGCGGTCGACGAGCGAGACGCCTACATGGAGCGACATTCCTTCGCCGTCGGCGAGCTCGCGGCGCGGCTTGCCGCCCGCCTCGGTCTCGACGTCGCCACGATCGAGCTCACACGGCTCGCCGGTCGCCTCCACGACATTGGAAAGCTCGCGATCCCGGAGGACATCCTCCGCAAGCACGGGCCGCTGACCCGCGAGGAGCGAGCGTTGCTCGAGCGCCATTGCCAGATCGGGTTTCGCATGCTGGATTCCCTCGGCGTCGAGCCCGTCGCGAGCTGGGTACTCCATCACCACGAGCGGTGGGACGGCACCGGCTACCCGAGCGGTTTGGCTGGGACGGAAATTCCGCTCGGCGCGCGAATCATCTTTACGGCCGATGCCTTCGACGCGATGACGACGAACCGGGTCTACCAGAGCGCGATCTCGCCACGGCAGGCGCTCGAGGAGCTCGAGCGCTGCGCGGGCACGCAGTTCGACCCCGAGATCGTCGCAACGCTCCGAGCCGATCTCGCCGAAGCCCGGAAGGGCGACGGCGAGGCCGCTCCCGCGGCAGCACGCTAGCGGACGCCCGCCTCGAAGCCGGCACGCGTGGTGAAGCCCGCGTAGACGCGGGACGTCGGACGCGGCCCGCGAAGCGCTGGCGCTCATTCAACCGGCGCGAGCGAGAAGTCTTTCTCTAGACCTTGCGGTCTTTCGACTCGGGACGCCCCGCAAGGCGAGTCGCGGCCGAGTCGTCTCCCCCCGATGTCGTTTACGGGCCGTCCGGAAGGCCGAAGCCGCCCGCCAGCGCGACCGCGAGCGCGAGGACAAGGAGCAAGAGCAGAATCGACGTCCTGTTCAACGGTCACCTCCTCTCATCAGAAGTGGAAGTCCTGGAGGCCGTTCACCGCCGCCTGGTAGAGATGGATCGCCCTCTCGCGATCGCCCTGAGCGACGGCAAGATCTGCCTGTGCTGCCCATGCTGCGGCGCGGTGGCTCGCCGAGCCAAGCTGGTCGAAACTCTTCTCCGCTGCCACGAATGCGCCCTCGGCCTCGTCGAGCCGGCCTTGCTCGAGGAGCGCTCGGCCGAGGACGAGCTCGGTATTGCCGATCTCGTCGACGAAGTCGACCCGGCCCTGGAGGAGCGAGAGCGCGTGCCGGGCGTGCTCCTCGGCCAGCGCGAGCTCGCCCGTGCGGAGGTGAACCTGGGCGAGCGAGGAGATCGCCTGCGCGGCATCCGCCTGGCTTCCGACGTCCAGCGCCGCGCCGACCGCCTCCTTCAGGAACGTGACCGCCTCCGCGGGACGGCCGAGGAGGAAGTTCAGCGCCCCGAGCGTCGTCAGGAGCTTCCCGGTGTCCGCGCGATCGTGGATCTGCTCGTAGAGAGCCTTGGCCCGCTCGGCGTACGAGCGAGCGAGAACCCACCTGCCCTGCCGCTCGGCGATCAGCGACCCGAGGAAATGGGCGTCGGCCATCGCCCGGAGGTCCTTCAGGCTCTGCGCGAGCTCGAGCGCGCGTTCGACGTCCTCGCTCGCCGCGACCCAATCTCGCTGGCGCCGATAGCAACGAGAGCGCCAGCCGAAGATCTGCGAGCGGAGCCGATCGCACGGGAGGCCGGACCGCTCGGCGAGGCCGAGCGCCTCGTCGAAGAGCGAGAGCGCCGTCGCGGTGGACGAGAGCTTGTAACGGCAGCAGCCGAGGCGGAAGAGGATGTCGGCACGGTCGACGTCGGTGAACGACGGCGTCTCGACGATCTTCCGCGCGCGCTGAAGGCACGTGAGGGCGGCGTCGAGCTCGCCGAGGTACATGCGGGCCCACGCTTCCGCGCGGAGCGCTCGCACCTCGAGCTCGGGCGCTGCCGACGGAGATTCCGCGGACGCGCCCAGGATCTCGATCGCCTCGCGGTACTCGTGCGCATCGACCGCCGCCTCGCCGCGCGCGACGATCGCCTCCGCCCGGTCGTACTCCTTCGACGTGAGGCCGCTCTCGAGGAAATGCCGGTCGACCCCCAGCCTCTCGGCGAGCCAGGCGAGCGTCTGGGCCGTCGGCCGCGTCGTCCCGCGCTCGATCTCGCTTACGTACTGCTTCGAGAAGCGCGTGCCCGCGAGCTCGCTCTGCGTCAGTCCCCGCGCGACCCGAAGGTTCCGGATGCGCGTCCCGATCGTCGTCCTCTGCGCCGGTGTGACCGCTGTCTCAGGCATCGCTCGACCGCATCCTTTCCGCAAATAGAAGGGAGGGAGGCGGCTGCGGCTCCCGCCTCCCTCCGTACTCCATGCCTGAGCTGCGGCTCCCAGACACGAGATTTGGGGAGGCTAGCAGCGCGTCGCCGAGAAGTAAAGCGAATCGGTAAAGTGCTGCCCTGCTTGAATCAAGTGGCTCGATCTGTATGACTTAGCTCCGCAGGCGCTCGCGCACGTACCGCTCTTTACAGATACCAACGCCGTCTCGTAGAGTCTTGCCCGCACGACGGCCTCGAGAAGGCTCCCGCTGCGGCCGGCCGAGGTCGTGAAACCCCGAATCTCAGGAGGGGAGATTGAGAGACGGACGATTGACATTACGCTCATGCGGCGGCGCGAAGCGACTCGCGCTGTTCGTCGCTTTCGGCCTCGCCGCGCTCATGCTCTTCGCAAGCGTTGCCGACGCGCGCGTGGTGAGGGGAACGGCCAAGAGCAATACCCTCAGGGGCACCGCCTCGGCGGACACGATCGCGGGCCTCGGCGGAGGTGACAGGCTCTACGGCGCCGGCGGTCGCGACCGCCTCGCCGGCGGAAGGGGCGCCGACTTCCTGGCCGGGGGGAAAGGTGCCGATCGGCTCTCCGGCGGCGCGGGAAACGACGCCGTCCTCGCCCGCGGCGGGGGCGCCGACTCCGTCGTGTGCGGACGGGGCTCCGACACCGCCCTCGTCGACTCTTCCGACACCGTCTCGGCGAGCTGCGAAGTCGTTCGTGGCGTTGGTTCGAGTGCGGCAGCAGCTGCGGCCGACCTCACGGCGGGCCCGCTCGTCCAAGTCTCGGGCACGAGCCCATTCGCCGACTGCACGGCGGACCACATCGCTGACCAGTCTGGCGTCAACTACCTAAACAGCGAGGTCGAGCCGTGGCTCGACGTCAATCCGGCCGACGAGAGCAACCTCTTCGCGAGCTGGCAGCAGGATCGCTGGTCGAACGGCGGCTCCCGGGGGCTCGTCGGCGCCGCGAGCTTCGACGGCGGGATGACCTGGTCCGATCTCACGCCGATCCCGGGAACGACGCTCTGTACGGGCGGCGAGTTCGAACGGGCGACCGATCCATGGCACTCGTTCGGGCCCGACGGCGACCTCTACCTGATCAGCCTCAACTTCAACGACTCGAACTTCGTCCACAGCCTGACGGTGAGCGAGTCGCACGACGGCGGTCTCACCTGGGGCGCGCCCACGGAGATCATCCGCGACGTCGCCCCGACCGTCTTCAACGACAAGCAGTCGATCACGGCCGATCCGACCGACCCGCGCTACGTCTACGCGGTGTGGGATCGCCTCGTGTTCCCGAACGAGAAGGCGAACGTGCAGGCCGCCTTCCACGCCGCCGCGTTCCGCGGGCCGGCTCTCTTCGCGAGATCGACGGACGGTGGCGAGACGTGGGAGCGGTCCCGAGTGATCTTCGAGCCGGGACAGCACAACCAGACGATCGGAAACCAGATCTTCGTCCTTCCGAACGGCGATCTCGTCGACCTCTTCGACATGCTGATCGCGAGCAATCGGCACGGGCTCCGGGGCGGGAACGTCGCGATCATTCGCTCGACCGACAAGGGCGAGACGTGGTCCGACGTGATCGTCATCGACAAGCTCGGCGCGATCGGCGTCACCGATCCCGAGACGGGCGAAGACGTCCGGACGGGCGACATCATCCCCGACGGAGCGGTCGACATGACGACCGGCAACATGTACGTGGTGTGGCAGGACGCCCGCTTCACGGGCGTCGACGACATCGCGTTCTCGATGTCCACGGACGGCGGCTTCACGTGGTCGGACCCGATCCAGGTGAACCAGACGCCGACCGATATCCCGCTGGGAAACCAGCAGGCGTTCACGCCGTCGGTCGAGGTCGCCGCGGACGGCACGGTCGGCGTCACGTACTACGACTTCCGAAACAACACGTCGGCCGAGCCGCTCTTGACCGACTACTTCCTCGCGACCTGTAACCCGACGTCGACCGACTGCAGCGACTCGGCGAACTGGACGGAGACGAAGCTCACCGATCAGTCGTTCGACATGCGGCAGGCGCCGAACGCGCGTGGCTTCTTCACGGGCGACTACGAAGGGCTCGCAAGCGCGGGGGACGACTTCCTCACGCTCTGGTCGATGCCCCACGACGACGACCCGGCGAGCATTTTCTTCCGGCGCGTCGGGCCGTAGTCGGCGTCCACAAGACGTCGGCTTCGCGAGGCGGAGCTCCTGCAGG
>JALZGN010000236.1 GCA_030861005.1 Actinomycetota bacterium | reverse complement strand
CGCGGCGCTCGTCGGCTGCGGCGTCGCGACCGGGATCGGCGCCGTCTGGAAGACGGCGGGCGTCCGCCCAGGGGAGCGCGTCGCCGTCTTCGGCTGCGGTGGGGTCGGCCTCTCGGCCGTCCTTGGGGCGGCCGCTGTGGCGGCGAGCCCGATCGTCGCCGTCGACCTCACCGACGAGCGCCTCGAGGCGGCAAGGGAGGTCGGCGCCACGTCCGTCGTCCGCTGGGCGGGAAGCCCGGAGGCAACGGCGGCGGCGGTCGCGAGCGCGGCCGACGGGGGCGTCGACTACGCGTTCGAAGCGACGGGGCGCACGGAAGCGATGCTCGCCGCCTTCCTCGCGACCCGGGCGCGCGGCGCCGCCGTTCTGATCGGCATCGCCGCCCCGGGCGCGGTCGTCCCGCTTCCGGCCGGCCTTGTCCCTCGGCAGGAGCGCCGCGTTCTCGGAAGCGCGTACGGCTCGATGGAGCCCGAGCGCGACTTCCCGGCCGTCTTCGCGCTCTATCGGCGTGGACGCCTGCCGCTCGACCGCCTCGTGTCCCACCGGCTGCCGCTCGACGAGGTCGAGCGCGCCTTCGAGCTCATGCGCTCAGGAACGTCGCGCCGCGTCGTCCTCGAGCTCACCGCGCCGTGACGGACGTTCTCGACGGGCGGATCGGCGAGGCGTGGGCCGGCGAGCGCCCGAACGGGTGCCACGTCAACCTCGTCGTCGGCCGTCGGGGTAGCGCGACCGCGGCCGCGGCGACGCTCGCGCTCGCGAGCCCGCGGCCCGCCCACGTCCCGTTCCTCGCCGCGCTCCAGGACGGCCGGATGATCCATCCGCCGACGATCGTCGTGAACAAGACCCCGATCGAGAACGACCGGGTGGCAAAGCTGACGTGGGGTGCCGTTCAGGTCGGAGTCGCACAGGGCGTCCTCGATGCGGTCCACGAGGGCGTGCTCGCGGTCGAGGAGGCGGAAGAGCTCGTCCTCCTCGTCGCCGTCTGGATCGACGCGGCCGCCGAGGAGGAGACCGCCGTCCGCCGGGCCAGCCGCACGGCGATGCGCGCGGCGGTCGCGGACGCCCTCGCGCCGCCGTCGGGAGAGGAGATTCGCGCCGTTGCCGCGCGGCGAGAGGAGCCGCGAAGCGCCTACTACGGCGGCGAATAGTCGTGCGCATCACCGGCGTCGAGCTGCGCCGCTACGCGCTCCCGCTCGATCCCCCCTTTCCGGCGGCGTGGGACCCCGCCCCGCGCCAGAGCGCCGAGGCGACCGTCGTCCTCGTCCACACGGACGAGGGGATCACGGGCGTCGGCTCAGGCGACACGATGGACGGCTTCGAGCGATGGGCGGGTCTCTTTCTCGGCCAGGACCCGCTCGCGCTCGAGCGCCACGTGCGCGTTCTCGGAACCATCGCCTTCCACGCGGCGCGCTACTGGCCGTTCGAAGCGGCCCTCTGGGACGTAGCCGGGAAGACAGCGGCGAAACCCGTAGCGGCGCTCCTCGGCGAGGACGGCCACGCGACCGAGCTCCCGGCGTACGCATCCTTCGGCGAGGCGAAGCGGCCCGACGAGCGCGCGGAGAGCGCGCTTCGCGCTCGCGACGAAGGCTTCCGCGCCGTCAAGGTCCGGATCGCCCGAAGCGACGTCGACGCCGGGCTCGCGGCGGTCCGTGCGGTGCGCCAGGCGGCGGGCGAGAGCGTGGAGATCGCGGTCGACCTGAACGAGGGCTGGCGCATGCCCGGGGACCTCTCCCCCTCGCTTGCGCGCGACGTCGTCGACCGCCTCGCCGACGAGCTTCGCGAGCTCGGTGTCCTCTGGCTCGAGGAGCCTCTCGCCGCCGAGGACGTGCGCGGGCTCGCCGAGCTCCGCGCTTCCTCGGGTCTTCGCATCGCCGGCGGGGAGATGGCGCGCACGGTCGCCGAGCTCCTTGCCTACCGGGAGGCGGACGCGCTCGACGTCTACCAGCCGGACGCCGTCCTCGCGGTCGGTCTCCTTCGGGGGTACGAAGTCGGGAAGGCGGTCATGCGCGAGGGACGCTGGTTCACCCCGCACACATGGACGAACGGAGTCGGGCTCCTCGCCAACCTCCACGTCGCGGCGGCGGTCGGCGGCGGGCCCTACCTCGAATTCCCGTACGACCCGCCGGGGTGGACGGCTGAGCGCCGCGACTTCCTGCTCGCCGAGCCCGTCTCCCTCGAGCCCGGCGGCGTCGTCCGCGTGCCCGACGCGCCGGGTCTCGGCGTGCGGCTTGCGGACGATCTCGAGCGCTACCGCATCGCGTGAGCGTGCGAGAAGAAGTTTCGTAGCAACCGTCCGCCTCCCGGGTGCGCCTCGTCGGCCACCTCGGGGTGGAACTGCACCCCCCAGACCGGCCTGCCCCTCCGCCGGAACGCCTCGTGTCGACAGCGTGAGCCGCGCGCGATCGCTGCGAAGCCGCTGGGGAGCCGCGTCACCTCGTAGCTGTGGTTCTCGTAGAACTCGGCCTCGGCGCCGAGGCCCTCGAAGAGCGGATCGTCGGGGGCGCGGAGCTCGACGGGGCGGAAGCCGAGCTCGACGGGCGGTCCCGGCGACGCCATCCGCTCGACGGCGCCGCCGTTGAACCAGGTGAGAAGCTGCATGCCGGCGCAGATGCCGAGGACGGGCGTGCTCGTCGTCGCGAGCGCGCGCCGCAGGCCAGCGAAAGCGTCGGCCGGATGCGCCTCCCACGGCGCGTCCGAGCCGCTGAGGACGATCGCGGTCGCGAGGTCGAGCTCGTTCACGTCCGAGTAGTGCACGAGCGAGCAGGGCCCCCCGGCGAGGTCGGCAAGCTGCGAGCGGACGCGCTCGTAGCGGCGGCGACGGGCGCGGTCGAGGTGCGAGGGCGCCTCGGTGCAGACGAAGATCGTCCGGCGGCGCGGGAGTCGCATGAGACGGGTTTACCATCGCAGCGCGGCGCATGCCGAGCTTCGACGTCCACCAGCACCTCTTGCCCGAGCCTCTCCTTCGCGCGCTTCGCGCGCGGCGCGAGCGGCCGCGGCTCGCCGGGTCCCGCCTCCAGACGGGCGAGGGCGAGTTCGAGCTCGACCTTCGCGATCACGAAGTCGACCGCCGCCTGGCGCTCCTCGACCGCCACGAGGTCGACGTCGCGCTCGTCTCGTTCCCGCCGACGCTCGGCGGAGACGCCGCTCCCGAGCTCCTCGACGCCTGGCACACGGGCGCGCGCGAGCTGGTCGAGTGCTCGCGAGGGCGGCTGCGGGCGCTCGCGAGCGGCGCGCCGCGCGAGGGGTTCGCCGGGGTCTGCGTCGCGGGGCGCACCCTCGTCGAGGGAGGGAGGCACGTCGACCGCCTCTGCGAAGCGCTCCTCGAGACGGGCGGCGTTCTCTTCGTCCACCCGGGCCCGGCAGCACCGCGCGCGGGCGCCCCGTCCTGGTGGGGGCCCGTCGTCGACTACACCGCCGAGATGCAGGCCGCGTATGGGGCGTGGATCGCCCGCGGTGCCACCGCGTTCCCCGAGCTGCGAGTGATCTTCGCCATCCTCGCAGGAGGAGCGCCCGTCCAGCTCGAGCGCCTCCGCTCCCGCGGAGTGGAAGTCCGCTCGACCCTCCATCCGAACGTCTTCTTCGACACGGCCTCCTACGGGCGGCGCGCCCTCGAGCTCTGCCTCGCGACGTACGGCGTTCGCCAGCTCGTCTACGGAAGCGACGTCCCGGTCGTCGATCCACAACCAACCTTGCATGCGCTCGCCGATTTCGGCGATGCTGTCGCCGAGGCCGTTCGGAAGGAGAACCCGTCGCTGCTGCTGGGATAGAGGACGTCCGCGCGTGGGTGGCGGAGCGCGTTCCGCCCGACCACGATCTCGACCGCGCGGCCCTCGACGCGCTCGCGACGGCGCTCGGACGAGAGCGGCGCCTCTGGGAGCCGCTCGTGCAGCATGTCCCCGAGGAGCGTTACTTCGTCGAGCTCTTCCGCGACGTCCACCTCGACGTCTGGCTGATCTGCTGGCTGAACCAGCAGGACACCGGGTTCCACGACCACGACGTCTCGTCGGGCGCGGTCTTCGTCTGCGACGGCGTCCTCGCCGAGGACCGCTTGCAGCATTTGCGCGGCGCCCTCCGCGTCCGGACGCGGGAGCATCGGGCGGACACGTCCTTCCACTTCGACGCCTCGTACGTCCATCGCATGCGCCACGTCGGCGGCGCCCTCGCCACCTCGGTCCACTGCTACTCGCCCGCGCTCTGGCGGCTCGGCCACTACGACGTGGACGACGACGGGAACTTGAGCCGAACCTCGATCACGTACGCTGACGAGATGTGGACGGGCCGCGTCGTCGGGGAGCGCTCGTTCGCGCCGTAGAGGCGAGCACGCCGCTCGAGGAAGCGCCGGCCGGCCTCGGTGACGGTCGGCCGCTCTTCCTGAAGCGCGAGGACGTCCACGAGCTCGGCGCCTTCAAGTGGCGCGGCGCGCTTCCGGTCCTCGAGCGCTACCGGTCGAACGGCGCCGATGCGGTCGTGACCGCCTCCACGGGGAACCACGGCGCCGCGACCGCGTGGGCGGCGAAGCGCGTCGGCATGGGCGCCACCGTGTACGCGCCGGCAGCCGCGAGCCCGGCGAAGCTCGCCCACGTCGAGCGGTTCGGGGCGGAGCTCGTCCTGACGGGCGCCGACCTCGACGCGGCGAAGGAGGAGGCGCGCGCGTACGCCGAGAAGCGGGACGTGCCCTTCTTCGAGGACGGCGCCGAGCGCGAGCAGTACTTCGGCTACCAGATGATCGGGGCCGAGATCCTCGACGACCTCGACGAGCCGCCGGCGGCGGTCGCCGTTCCGGTCGGGAACGGCGCGCTCCTGGGCGGGATCGGGATGGAGATCTGTCGCCGCTCGCCCGACACGGAGCGGATCGGCGTCGCCCCCAAGCAGGCGCCGGTCATGGCGAGGAGCTGGGAGGAGGGGCACGTCGTCGAGGGAGAACGCTCCGAGACGTTCGCCGACGGCCTCGCCGTTCGCGTCGCCGTCCCGCTCGCCGTCCGCGTCCTCGGCGAGGTCGCGACCGGGTTCGTCCTCGTCTCCGAGCGCTCCCTGGCCGAGGCCCTCGGAGCCTACGCGCGCGCCGGGATCCGCGTCGAGGGCGCCGCCGCCGCGGCGCTCGCCGCGCTCCCGGAGGTGCAAGCGGACGGCCCGATCGTCCTCGTCGTCACGGGACGAAACATCGACGACGAGCTCTTCACGCGGGCGCTCGAGCAGCCGGACTCCTTCCCGGACTGATCCGTCACCGGCCTGTCCACGCGGCCGCCGGACGGTAGACGCCGTCGGCCTCGTGCGCGAGACCGGCGAGCTCGAGCTCGACGAGCGCCGCCGCCACCTCGGCGGCAGGCCGGTCGGCGGCCCGGACGAGCTCGTCGATCGGGCGCGGGCCGTCGGCGAGGAGGCGAGCGACGGCGGCGGCGACGTCCGAGACCGGGGCCGCGCTCGCCGCCGGCTTCGCCTCGACGCCGAGAGCGACGAAGACGTCCTCCGCGGAGAGAAGCGGCGCCGCCCCCTGCCGGATCAGGCCGTTCGTGCCGACGGAGAGGCTCGCCGTTATCTCGCCCGGGACGGCGAAGACGTCACGGCCGAGCTCGAGGGCGAGGTCGGCGGTGATGAGCGCGCCCGAGCGGGCGCGCGCCTCGACCACGACCGTCGCGGCGCACAAGCCCGCGATGATCCGATTGCGGGCCGGGAAGCGCCAGGGGGCCGGCTCCGTGCCCGGCGGGTACTCGGAGACCACGAGTCCTCTGTCGACGATTCGCCGGACGAGTTCCGCATGCCGGCGGGGGTAGTCGACGTCGATCCCGCAGCCGAGGACGGCGATCGTCGCACCGTCGGCGTCCAGGGCGCCGCGGTGAGCCTCGGCGTCGATCCCGCGAGCGAGGCCGCTGACAACCACGAGGCCGGCGGCCGCGAGCTCACGTGCGAGGGCGCGCGCGATCTGAGCCCCGTACGGCGAGCAGCTCCGAGCGCCGACGAGCGCGACGGCGGTCTCGCGGAGGATGTGGGTTCGCCGCCCACGGAGGTAGAGGCGGCGAGGAGGGTCGTGGAGCTGCGCGAGGAGCGGCGGATAGCCGGCCCGCGCACGCTCGACGGTCGTAAACGTCGTCACGCCGCGAGCGGGAGCCCGCTCGGCGAGCGATACGAGAGCGCCTCGGCAACGTGCTCGGGCCGCACTTCCCCGGTCGCGGCGAGCGCCGCGATTGCGGTCGCGACGCGGGCGACCCGCGCATGACCGCGGGCCGAGAGTCCGAGTTGGTCGACCGCGCGAGCGAGGAGGCGCGAGGCGGCCTCCGCGAGCACCGGCGGCTCCTCGCGGAGGCACACGGCCGCCGCGGCGACCCGCCGGGCGACGTCAGTACTCGGCTCGCCCTTCGTTCCCGTGATCTCCCGCGAGCGGGCCCGCGGAAGCGCGACGACGAGATCGAACCGATCGAGAAGCGCCCGCGAGACCTTCTCGCGGTACGCGGCGAGCCGCTGCGGCGAGCAGGAGCACTCGGCCGCGGGGTCGCCGCGCGCGCCGCAGGGGCAGAGGTTCATGGTCCCGACGAGCAGGAAGCGTGCCGGGAAGACGACGCGCCCCGCGACGCGCGCGATCGAAACAAAGCCGTCCTCGAGCGGCTGGCGGAGAGCCTCGAGCGAGGAGCGGTGGAACTCGCCCAGCTCGTCGAGAAGGAGGACTCCGTGGTGGGCGAGGCTCGCCTCTCCCGGGCGCGGACCGGGGCCGCCGCCGACGATCGCGGCCGTCGACGCGGTGTGGTGCGGCGCGCGAAACGGCGGGTGAGTGACGAGCGCCTGTCCGGCCGCGAGGACGCCGGCGACGGAGTGGACCCGCGTCACCTCGAGCGCCTGCTCGCGCGTGAGGTGGGGCAGGACCCCCGGGAGGCGGCGGGCGAGCATCGTCTTCCCGGTGCCCGGCGGGCCGGCGAGAAGGAGGTTCTGTCGTCCGGCCGCCGCGATCTCGAGCGCACGGCGGGCGCGCTCCTGGCCTCGGACGTCGGCAAGGTCGGGCGGCGGGCCGCCGTTCGTCATCGTGATCTCGGTAACCGCCTCGGGCTGAAGGAAGCCACGGAGATACGCAGCCGCGTCGGCGAGGTGGCGGACGGGGACCGGCTCGATCCCGGCGAGCGCGGCCTCGGGCGCCGACTCCGCTGAGCACACGAGCCGGTCGAGGCCGGCCCGGCGAGCGGCCTCGGCGGCGACGAGCGCGCCGCGAACCGGGCGAATTCGCCCGTCGAGCGCAAGCTCGCCGATCGCCGCGTGCTCGGCGAGGAGCTCGGGCGGCACCTGCCGCGAGGCGGCGAGGACGGCGAGCGCGATCGGGAGATCGAAGCCCGATCCCTCCTTCCGCAGCCCGGCCGGCGCGAGATTCACCGTGATCCGGCGAAGCGGCCACTCGAGCTCGGCGCTCGCGATTCCGCTCCGTACGCGTTCCTTCGCCTCCTGGCACGCCTTGTCGGGCAAGCCCACGATCGCAAACGACGGAACCCCACGCTGCAGGTGCGCCTCGACCTCGATCGGCCTCGCCTCGAGACCGACGAGCGCGTGGGTCGTCGCGCGAGCGAGCACGCTCCGACGGTAGGGCGAAGAGGCGCGAAGATCTGGAGCCGTTCGTGCCGCGTCAGTCGAGAGAGACGCGTCGAACTCCCCGGCCACGCACCGCCGCGCCCTCGACCCGGACGTCGAGCGAGGACAGGTCGGGTCGGGCCGCAAGCCATGCCTCGGCCGCTCGCCGCACTCGCCGGGCCTTCTCGGGGGTGATCATCTCGAGCGGATCGCCGTACTCGTCGCCGGTCTTCGCCTTCACCTCGCAGAAGACGAGCCGCCGGCCACGGCGGACGACGAGGTCGACCTCGTTTCCTCCCACCCACGCGTTCGTCGCCAGGATCCGGTAGCCGCGCAGGAGGAAATGGCGGCGCACGCGCCGCTCGGCGTCAGCGCCGAGCGGGCTCGACGGCGGCACCGTCGCGCTCCAGCGCCTCGAGGTCCGCGTAGCAGAGCGCCTGGAACGAGCGGCGGTGAACCGCGCTCGGGCCCCGGGCCCGGACAACCGCCGAGTGCCCCGGCGTGATGTACCCGACGTGCGAGGCGAACCCGTAGTGCGGGAAGAGGGCGTCGAGGCGCCGCATGGCCCGGTCGCGCACGACCTTGGCCACGATTGAGGCGGCGGCGATCGCCGCACTTCGCTCGTCCCCGTCCACGACCGCCCGGTGCTCGGGGGCGAGCGGGCCGAGCCGAAAGCCGTCCACGAGGCACGCTTCCGCGGGCGGGGTCAGGGCCGAGAGCGCCTCGCGGAGGGCGCGGAGATTCGAGCGGTGGAGCCCGTCGGCGTCGATCGTCCCCGGCGGCACAACGCGGACGACGACCCGTTCCGCGCAGCCCACGACGGCGCCGAAGAGCTCTTCGCGCCGCGGCGCCGAGACCTGCTTCGAGTCGTTCAGGAGCCCGAGCGGGCGGCAGGCGTGGTCGCGCAGGCGCTCGTAGTCGAAGAGGACGCCCGCGACGACGAGCGGTCCCGCGAGGCTCCCGCGCCCCGCCTCGTCGGCGCCGGCGACGAACCGAACTCCGAGCTTCCGGTCGAACGCGAGGAGCTTTCGGCCAGGGCGAGCCACGCCCGCACGATACTCGGCGTTCGCGACGCGTCGGGCAAACGGCTGACTGAAAAGACGGCGACGGGAGCGAATCGTTGCAACTCGCCGCCGCGGCGGGCTTGCCCGGCGCGGCTCGCAAACGACCTCGGAGGACTCGTCCCCGAAGCGAGTCCTGATGGCAGCGCGACAGCGCTGCCGGGCTCGCGTCGGCTACGTCCGCTGCTTCTCGCGGACGCGCGCCTTCTTCCCCACCTTCGAGCGAAGGTAGTAGAGCTTGGCGCGGTTCACGTCGCCGATCGACTGGCGCTCGATCTTCTCGATCTTCGGCGAGTGGACGGGGAACGTCCGCTCGACGCCGACGCCGAACGACGTCTTTCGGACGGTGAAGGTCTCCCGCGCCCCGGCGCCCTGGCGCTTGATGACAATCCCCTCGAAGACCTGGACACGCCGGCGCTGACCCTCGATCACCTGGAAGTGGACGCGCACGGTGTCCCCCGCCTTGAACTGCGGAATCCCGTCGCGCAGCTGGCGCTGCTCGATGAGATCGATGGGGTTCGCCATGGAAAGGAGGCGCGCGGCCGGCCGGAAATGCTACCGGAATGCCGAAAGTCAGCGGAAGCCGATCCGCTGCGGCGGCCAGTACACGGCGAAGACCTCGCCGATGATCTTCGCACGCGGCACCGGGCCCCACTCGCGGCTGTCGCACGACTGGCCGCGGTTGTCGCCCATCATGAAGTACTCGTCGTCCGGGATCCGGCGCCGCGCGAACGGCGTGATCCCGTCGCGGGCGAGCTGATCGAGGTAGGGCTCGTCCAACGGCTTGCCGTCCACGAGGACGCGGCCCGACCGTCCTTCGATCGTCTCGCCCGGAAGCCCGACGACGCGCTTGACGAAGGTCTCCGATCCCGAGAGGCGGCAGCGCCGGATCCCCGTTTCGGGGACGTCGAAGACGATGATGTCGCCCCGTTCCGGGTCCTTGAAGTGGTAGATGAAGCGGTTCGCGAGCACGCGGTCCGAGAACCGCGCCTCACAGCCGGGACCGGGCTCCGCGCAGTGGAGCGTCGGCTCCATCGACGAGGACGGAATTCGGTAGGGGTTCACCACCCAGGCCTTGATCGCGAGAACGGCCGCGACCGCGACCGCGATCGTGACGATCCAGTCGACGATCGTTCGCCAAGGCGACGGCAGACCGGCGGTCAGACGGTCGATCGGACCTCTCACGAAGGCGTCCTGACCCGGGTCTGCTCGCGCCGCCAGTCCTCGATCACCGCGTGGTTTCCGGAGAGGAGGACTTGGGGGACGCGCCAACCGCGAAACTCGGGCGGGCGCGTGTAGTGCGGGTACTCGAGGCGCCCGGCGAGCGCCGCCGAGAAGCTCTCGAGCGCGGCGCTCTCCCCGCGAAGCGCTCCGGGGAGGCGGCGTGCGACCGCGTCGAGGACGACCATCGCCGGGAGCTCGCCACCCGAGAGTACGTACGGCCCGATCGAGATCGCGTCCGTCGCGACGTGCTCGCTAACGCGCTCGTCGAAGCCCTCGAAGCGCGCCGAGAGGAGGGTGAGCTCGTCCTCGGCGGCCAGCTCGTCGACGAGTGCCTGGTCGAGCGCCCGGCCCTGCGGGGTCAGGGCGACGATCCGCCGCCGGCTCCAGTCGCCGTAGACCGCGTCGAGCGCCGCGCAGACGACGTCGACGCGTAGGACCATGCCGGCGCCGCCGCCATAGGGCTCGTCGTCGACCTGCCCACCGCGAAGCGGGGTGAAGTCGCGATAGGACCAGAGGCGAAGGTCGAGCTGCGATCCGAGAACCGACGCGAGCGGGCGGTGCTCCGTCAGCCAGGAGAACGCATGCGGGATCAGCGTGAAGACGTCGAGCTGCACGAGCGTGGAGGTTAGCCGCCGAGATCCGTGGGCTCGCCGGAGTCCGGCTCGTTCGCGAACCCCGGCGCGACGACGAGACGGCGCGCTTCGAGGTCTACGAGGCGAACGCACGCGTCGACGAGCGGGAGCGCGATCCCGGTATCGAGACGAAGGACGTCGTTTGCGACGCCGGGTTCTACCTCGGCGACGGCGCCAAGCGCGCGACCTCCCTCCTCGTCGACCGGCAAGCCGACGAGCTGGAAGGCGTAGTAGCTTCCTTCCTCGGGCGGCGGCAGTTCCGCGACGGGGAGCTCCAGGGCGCTCCCGCGAGGCGGTTTTCGATCGAGCCTGACGACGAGCCGACGTCCGGCGCGCTTCCGCTCGACGACGGTCGCCGGCTCGCGGTCGACGTAGACGCGCGCGCCCGGCTGGAAACGCTCCGGCGCTTCGCTCGCCTCCTCGACGACGAAGGATCCGTCGAGCCCGTGGGGCCGTCCGACGCGCCCGACCGCGACCCAATCGCCGTCAGGCAACGATTTCGAGGAGACGGCGCTCGCCGGTCTTCGCGCCGCTCGCGCGGACGATCGTACGGAGCGCGCGGGCGATCCGACCGCCCTTCCCGATCACCTTTCCGAGGTCCTCCTCGGCGACGCGGAGCTCGAGGAGCACGGCGCCGTCGCGCTCGGAGCGAACGACGCGGACCGCCTCGGGTCTCGTGACGAGGCCTTTGGCGACGTACTCGAGCAGCTCCTCCACGCGCCGCTAGCCGACCCCGCGCGCCTTCAGAAGCCGGCGCACCGAGTCGGTCGGCTGCGCGCCCTTCGACATCCAGGTGCGGATCTTCTCCGCGTCGAGCTCGATCGTCGACGGCTCCGTCTGCGGGTTGTAGTGCCCGACGATCTCGATGAAGCGGCCGTCGCGCGGCGAACGCGCGTCCGCGACGACGACGCGGTAGATCGGGTTTTTCTTCGATCCAACCCGAGCCAGCCTGATCTTGGTTGCCATGCGTCTCCTATCTCTAGCGCGGGGGAACCATGGTTCCCCCGCGCGCCCCTCCTTGTCCGCGGGGGAACCCGCGGTTCCGCCGAGGCGCCGCTCCTTCTCGCGACACCCAGTGCGCAATCATCGCCGTTGCTGCGCGACGATCGACTGCAGGTTCGGCATCTTCCCGCGACCGAGCTGCTTCATCATCTTCTGCATCTGCTTGCGCGCTCCGAGGAGCTGATTCACCTGCTGAACCGACGTGCCGCTTCCGCGGGCGATCCGCGCCCGGCGGGAGCCGTTGATGATCTCCGGCCGGCGGCGCTCCTCGGGCGTCATCGAGAGGACGATCGCCTCCACCCTGTTCAGCTCCCGGTCGTCGACGCTCACCCCGCGCAGCTGCTTGCCGAGCCCGGGGATCATCGAGACGACGCTCTGGAGCGGCCCCATCCGGCGCATCATCCGCTGCGCCTGGAGGAAGTCGTCGAAGGTGAACTGACCGGCGCGCAGTCGCCGCTCCATCTCCGCCTGCTCGTCCTCCTCGGCGGCCGCCTCCGCGCGCTCGATGAGCGTCATGACGTCCCCCATGCCGAGGATCCGCGAGGCCATCCGATCGGGGTGGAAGTACTCGATCTGGTCGAGCTTCTCCCCCGTCGAGGCCAGCTTCACCGGCTTGCCCGTCACCGCTTTCACCGAGAGTGCCGCCCCGCCGCGGGCGTCGCCGTCCAGCTTCGTGAGGAGAACGCCGTCGAACGCGATCCGCTCCGCGAACGCCTCGGCGACGGAGACGGCGTCCTGCCCGGTCATCGCATCGAGGACGAGGAGGACGTTGTACGGCTTCACCGCCTTGCGGACCGCTGCGAGCTCGTCCATCAACGCCTCGTCGACATGGAGCCGCCCCGCCGTGTCCACGATCACGACGTCGCGCCCCTGCGCCTGGGCCTGCTCGAGCCCATGTTTCGCGACCGCGACCGGATCCTTCGTCTGCCGATCGAGGTAGACGGGGATCTGGATCTGCTTCCCGAGCTGTTCGAGCTGGTCGATCGCAGCCGGCCGCTGGAGATCGGCGGCGACGAGCGCGGGGCTTTTACCCTCCTTCCGGAGGAGAAGCGCGAGCTTCGCGGCAGCCGTCGTCTTCCCGGAGCCCTGCAGGCCCGCGAGGAGGATGACCGTCGGCGGGCGACCCGCGAAGGCGAGCCGAGAACCGCCCGCCCCCATGAGTCCCGTCAACTCCTCGTGCACGATCTTCACGACCTGCTGGCCCGGCGTCAGGCTCTTCGAGACGTCCTCGCCGGCCGCGCGCTCGCGGACTCTCGCGACGAACTCCTTGACGACCCGGAAGTTCACGTCGGCCTCGAGCAGCGCGAGCCGGATCTCACGCGCGGCCCGGGAAACGTCCTCCTCGGACAAGCGTCCGCGTCCTCGGAGGTCGCCGAGCGTCGCCTGCAGCTTGTCGGAGAGCGTGTCGAACATCGCCCGGCCGGTTAGTGTAGCCGGGCCCTTTTTCCTCTCACGACAAGGAGGCTCGCATGGCGAACGTTGCCAAGGTCGTCACCATCATCGGGAACTCGCCCGACGGCTTCGCGGAAGCGGCGCAGGTCGCGGTTCAGGAAGCGGCGCAGACGATCCGCGGCATTTCCGGGGCCGACGTCGTCAGCATGAGCTGCGAAGTGGAGGGTGACCGGATCTCGATGTACCGGACGACCGTGAACATCTCCTTCGGCGTCGAGCGCTGAGCATCGGCGGGCACGCGCGGCGCTTGCAGCGCGGCTCCTCATACTCGCATCCGGTCGGCGTGACGTTCGCCGCCACCGAGCTCCCGTACGCGCACACGGTTGCGCGCTACGGCTGCCCCTGCGGCGTCGTCGAGCTCCGGCACGGCCGTGGCTTGCAGGCGCCCCCGGGCTGGGTCGAGCTCGCAAGCGGGGAGAACGAGGGAGCGGCTGAGTACCTCTGTCCGCGGTGCGCCGAGGCCGAGGCGCGCGCACTTCCGACGCGCCGGGGCGCCGAGTAGTCACTACGCGGGCGTCCCCTCGTCGCCTTCCTCGTCGAGGCCGCCGAAGTCACCCGCGAGGTCGCCCCCAGCACCGAGGTCCCCCTGGCCGCCGCCGAGCCCCGCCTCGTCCCCGGGCTCGGCCGTCGCGCGGGCGAACTCGCCGACGTCGAGGTCGCGCCTCTCCTCGCCAGGGGAAGGCCCCGCCGAGCCGCGCACGGCGGCGCGGCTCTCGGGGTGTCCCTCGCTCTCCTCGCCGGACGGGTGAGCTCGGACGTCGTCGCTCGTCGCCATCGTTCCCTCCAGTCGTTTGCCTCGCTCTACCACGAGCGCCGGCGGTGAAACGCACCCTCGACTCCCGCCGCCTCCGCGCAGGTAACTGACGCCCCGGGGCCCTTCGGACCCCGCCCCCCTGAGGGCGATCGTAGCGCGCGAAATCGCGCGTTTCGCGCGCGCGAACGAGCGAGTCTCTCGCCGAACGTGGCGAGACGGCAACGGCGCACGCGACCGCGAGCCCTACGGCTCGCCGGAGACGAGGGCGCGGGCGAAGTCGCGGGGGTCGAACGGCTGCAGATCGTCGAGTGACTCCCCGACGCCGACGAGCTTCACCGGCAGGCCGAGCTCGTGCGCGATCGCGACCGCGATGCCGCCCTTCGCCGTCCCGTCCAGCTTCGTGAGCGCGACCCCGGTCACGTCGACCGCGCTCCCGAAGAGGCGCGCCTGCTGGAGCCCGTTTTGGCCCGTGGTCGCGTCGACGACGAGGAGGGTCTCGTGCGGCGCGCCGTCGAGGCGTTGCGCGACGACTCGACGCACCTTCGCGAGCTCGTCCATCAGATTCGTCTGCGTGTGCAGGCGGCCGGCCGTGTCGACGATCACGACGTCGCGCCCGCGCGCGACCGCCGCATCGATCGCGTCGTAGGCGACGGCGGCGGGGTCAGCCCCTCGCTCGGACCCCACGAAGTCGGCCTGCGCGCGCCGCGCCCAGATCTCGAGCTGCTCCTCGGCGGCCGCGCGAAACGTGTCGGCGGCAGCCAGGATGACCGAACGGCCGGACTCGCGGAGCCGGCTGGCGAGCTTCCCGATCGTCGTCGTCTTCCCGGTCCCGTTCACGCCGACGACGAGGACGACGGTCGGACGCCCGTCGAGCGCGAGGCGCGCCTCGCCTACGGGCGAGACGAGGTCGGCGATCACGTTTTCGAGCTCGGCCACGAGCTCGTGCTCCGTGGCCGGACGCCGCTCCTCGAGGCGGCGTACGATCTCGACCGTCGCGGGGACGCCGACGTCCGCTTGCAGGAGGGCCTCCTCGATCCGTTCCCACGCCTCGTCGTCCCCCGGGTCGAAAACCGCGGTCGCGAGCTCACTCGTCAGCGCCTGGCGGCTCGCCGAGAGCGAATCGCGGAGCCGCCGGAACCACCCGCGTCCGCGCTCTTCCGGCTCCGGGCCGCCTGCCTCCGCGTCGCCGAGGAACTCGGCCCAGCTCCGCGTCACGCCGCGGCCGCGCGCTTCGGGGCGAGGCGCTTCGAGACGACCTGCGAGACCCCGTCCGCGCCCATCGTGACCCCGTAGAGGATATCCGCGGCCTCGATCGTCCTCTTCTGGTGCGTGACGACGATGAACTGGGCGCGGTCGGAGAAGCGGCGGAGGAGCTCGACGAAGCGGCCGATGTTCGTGTCGTCGAGGGCCGCCTCGACCTCGTCGAGGAGGTAGAAAGGACACGGGCGCGCGAGGAAGAGCGCGAAGAGGAACGAAATCGCGCCGAGCGCCTTCTCGCCGCCCGAGAGGAGCGAGAGGCGGGTCACGCGCTTCCCGGCCGGGCGAAGCTCGATCTCGATCCCGGCCTCTTCCTCGTCCCCGTCCGTCGGGAAAAGCCGGCCCTGGCCGCCGGGGAAGAGCGTCCCGACGACCTCGGAGAAATGGCGCTCGACGCGGCCGTAGGTCTCGGCGAAGCGGCGCTCGACCGTCGCCGAGAGGTCGGCGCGGAGCTTCTCGAGCTCCGCCAGCGAGCGCTCGAGATCCTCGCGCTGCACAGCGAGCTCGCGGAGCCGCTCGGACTCGCGAGCGTGTTCCTCGGCCGCAAGCGGGTTCACCTGCCCGAGCGCCTCTCGGCGGCGCTCGAGCCGCGCCACGTGCGACCGAAGCTCGTCCGCCTCCGCATCTCCGAGCGGCTCGCGCTCCTGCCCGGCGGGGAGGCGGGCGACCAGCTCCTCGCGCTCTCGCTCGAGGCGAGCGGCGTCGATCGAAATCGCCGTCAGCCGCTCGCCCGCCTCGCCCGCCGCCCGGCGGAGGTCGGCCTCCCGCGCGCCCACCTCGCGGAGGCGCTCCGTCACCTGCCCGGAAG
>JALZGN010000283.1 GCA_030861005.1 Actinomycetota bacterium | reverse complement strand
AGGGAGCGCCCGCCGAGAAGCTCCAGCTTCGGTGCCCCGGCGGCGACCGGTGCGACGTCGGCGCGAACCGGGGCGGCGTAGGGGGGCGAAGGGGCGTCGTTTCCGACGACGCGCGGGAGAACCACGACCCCCGTCCCGGCGAGCACGGCGGCGACGGCGACCGCAGCGGCCTTCGTCGTCACGATGCCACCGCCGAGCGAGAAGCCGCCCTCGAGCGCCGCGGGAAGCGGTGCTGTGAAAGCCGCCATCAAACGCTTCCGCGACCGCTGACGTCGCGCAGAGCGCGCGCAGTCCTCGCACGCTCGCAGATGCGCCCGGAGGAGCCCTCGCTCGTGCCCGCGGAGACGGCCGTCGAGCTGGAGCGAGATGAGCCGCTGGAAGGCGTCACAGCCAACCGCCTGCTCGGCCGCCTCGAGCTGCTCCCGCAGCGCCTGCCGGGCGCGGAAGAGCAACGTCTCGACGGCGGGAAGCGACAGTCCCATCGCCTCAGCGATCTCGTCGTACCGGCGACCCTCGATCTCGCGAAGGACGAGCGCGAGCCGCTGGTTGAACGGCAGATGGCGGAGCGCCTCGCGGATGTCGGACGCGCTCGGCCCGTCGCCGTTCGTCGGGGCCGCGGGCTCGTGGCCGTTCAGCTCGACGACCGGAACGCGCGACGCCGATGTTCGGAAGTGCTGTCGGCAGACGTTCCGAGCGATCCCGAGTAGCCAGCCGCGCACGTTCCGCACGTGCTCACCGCGCTCGAGCGCCCGGTAGGCCTGAAGGAAGGTCGTCTGGGTCGCGTCCTCCGCGTCGTGCGCGTTCCCGAGGAGAGCGGACGAGAAGCGGTAGACGTCGCGGACGTGCTTTCGGTAGACCCGGTCGAACGAGCCTACGTCCCCCGCGACTTTGTCAGCGACGATCGACGACACTGATCCCGTGAGACTTTAAAGAGTAGCTTCTCTTAACGAAAGACAGATTTACTCTTTGCAGACTATTGTCGAGCGGCGGGGGGTCCGGACGCGGCTGCGGGGCTCACATCGGCTGCGGGCGACCCATCTCCTGCGCGATCGCGCCGAGACGCGCGAGCCGCTTCTCGAGAGGCGGGTGCGTGAGGAAGAGCGAACCGACCGACTGCTTCCAGTTCGTCGGGACGATGTAAAACGCGTTCAGGCCCTCGAGCTCGCGGAGGTCGCGCTGCGGAATCCGCGTCATCTGACTCGCGATCTTCTGGAGCGCGCTCATCAGGTATTCGGGCGCCCCCGTAATAAGGGCGGCTCCACGGTCGGCCGCGAATTCGCGGTAGCGGGACAAGGCGAGGATGAGGACATACGAGAGGACGTACGTCACGAGCGAGACGAGCATCACGATGAGGAAGACGGGCGCGCCGCCCTCTCGGTTCCGGTCGCCCCCGCCGAACATCCCGCCCCACATCGCCATCTGCGTGATGTACGAGGCGATCATGGAGAAGAAGCTCGCGATCGTCATGATGGCGACGTCGCGGTTGCCGACGTGCGAGAGCTCGTGCGCTAGGACACCCTCGATCTCGCGCGGCTCGAGCCGGTCCCAGAGGCCGCGCGTGACGGCGACGGCGGCGTGCTTGGGGCTTCGGCCTGTCGCGAAGGCGTTCGGGACGTCGGTGGGAATCACCGCGACCTTCGGCTTCGGGAGGTCGGCCATCGCGCAGAGGCGCTCGACCATCTCGTGGAGTTCGGGCGCTTGCTCGCGGCTCACGACCTTCGCGCCCGACGCCGCGAGCGCGAGCTTGTCCGAGGTGAAGTACTGAATGAGCGCGAGCGCGCCCATGATCACCAAGGCGCCGAAGAGCCCGACCGGGAAGAGCTGCGTGAGGACGACGAAGAACCCAACGTAGAGCGCGCCGAGCAAGAACATCGTCGTGAACATGCGAGTCGAAAGACCCGCGTCCCGTCCGTACGCCTTGCGCTTCATCGTTTCCTCAGCTCCTTCGCTCCGACGCCTTGCCGCCCCGAATTCTACCGACGGCGCCTCGCGCTCCCGTCTGGTTCGCTCTCGTCCTCGTGGGTAGACTCGCGCCCGTGCGCCGCCTCGCCGTCCTCGCGCTCGCCGTCGTTCTTCCGCTCGGAGCGGGAGCGTGCGGAAGCGGCGAGGAGCGGGACACGGCGCCCGAGAGCGTCCAGGGGTCGGTTCCGCAGGAAGAGGCGCCGGCGGAAGGAAACGCCGCCGCGGGCAAGGAGATATTCGCGTCCCAGGGATGTGGCGGCTGCCATACGCTCGGGGCGGCCGGCACGAACGGAACCGTCGGCCCGAACCTCGACGACTTGAAGCCGAGCTTCGAGGACGCGTACAAGCAGGTCCAAAATGGCGGCGGCGGCATGCCCCCGTACGGCGGCAAGCTCAGCAAGAAGCAGATCGCCGACGTCGCTACGTTCGTCTCCAACCCTGGCGGTTAGCCTCCCGCCCGAGTTTCCCGCCGACGTCGAGGCTTTCGCCTGCGACTTCGATCGGACGCTGGTCGGTGAGGACCTCGAGCTTCGGCCGCGCACGGTCGGCGCCCTTCGCGCCGCGATCGACGCGGGTATCCACGTCGTCGTTGTAACGGGCCGCATGTTCCGGTCCGTCCGCCCCTACCTGACCGCGGCAGGGCTCCGCGACCCCGTTGTCTGTTACCAGGGGGCGGTCGTCGCGGACCCCGAAAGCGGGGAATTCCTGCGCCACGAGCCGATCCCGCTCGCCCTCGCGCGCGAGGCGATCGCCGCCGTCGAGGAGGAGGGCTACAGCCTCAACTGCTACGTCGGCGACGAGCTCTACGTCGCCTCGGAGACGGCGGAAGCACGAACCTACGCCGAGTTCCAACACCTCCCGATCACCGTCGTCGGCCCGCTTCTCGACTGGCTCGACGAGCCGCCTACGAAGCTCGTCACGATCGGCGAGCCGCACGCGCTCGATGCGCTCGAGGCGCGTCTCGAGGCGCGGTTCGATGGGCGGCTCTACATCTCGAAGTCCCTTCCCTACTTCCTCGAATTCGCGAGCCCGGAGGTCACGAAGGCATCCGGGACCGCGTTCGCTGCGAAGCACGCGGGCTTCCGGCGGGAACGGACGGTCGCGTTCGGGGACGGCGAGAACGACGTCGAGCTCCTCGAGTGGGCCGGCTACGGCGTCGCCGTGGCGAACGCCGACGAGCGCGTCCTCGCGGTCGCCGACCTCATGTGTCCCCCCGTCGGCGAGGAGGGGGTGGCGCAGGTGATCGAGGCGTTCCTCGCCGTACACTCGCGCGGATGATCGACGTCCGAGCGGCGCGGCGCGACCCCGGCAGGTGGCGGCTGGCGCTCGCGCGGAAGGGCGCCACCGAGGCCTTCGACGCGCTCATGGAGGCCGACCGCGTCTGGCTCTCGCTCGTCCCGCAGGTCGACGAGCTCCGCGCGAGGACGAAGCTCAAAGGCAAGCCCACGCCCGAGCAGATCGAGGAGCTGAAGAGCGTAAAGGCAACCCTCGGGCGTCTCGAGGTCGAGCTCGCCGAGGCGGAGCGGCGGCGTGACGACCTCCTCGCCCACGTCCCGAATCCGCCCGATCCGAGCGCGCCGGACGGCTTCAGCGAGGACGACGCGGAGGAGGTGCGGCGTGTCGGCGACCCGCCGGGTTTCCCCTTCGAACCGAGAGACCATCTCGAGCTCGCGTGGATCGACACGGAGCGGGCTGCGCGCGTCTCGGGATCGCGCTTCGCCTACCGAATCGGCGACGCAGCGCTCCTCGAGCTCGCCCTCTACCGCTTCGCGCTCGAGCGCGTCGCGGCGCGCGGGTTCGTTCCCGTGCTGCCGCCGGTCCTCGTTCGCGAGCCCGCGATGTACGGGACGGGCTTCCTGCCGACCGACGAGGTCAACATCTACCGGGTCGAGCGAGACGAGCTCTACCTGGCGGGGACATCCGAAGTCTCGCTGGCAGCGCTCCACATGGGCGAGGTCCTCGACGCCGACACCCTTCCCCTCCACTACACGGGCTTCTCCACGTGCTTTCGGCGCGAGGCCGGCGCCGCGGGCAAGGACACGCGCGGGATGTTCCGCGTCCACCAGTTCGACAAGGTCGAGATGTTCGTCTTCTGTCGCCCGGAAGCCTCGCACGACGAGCACGAGCTCCTGCTCTCGATCGAGGAGGACCTGGTGCGAGAGCTGGGCGTCCCCTACCGCGTCGTCAACGTGGCGGCCGGCGACCTCGGGGCATCGGCGACGAAGAAGTACGACATCGAGGGCTGGTTTCCGAGCCAGCGCCGCTACCGGGAGATCACCTCGACTTCGAACACGACGGACTTCCAGGCACGGAGGCTCGACATCCGGATGCGGGGCGAGGGCGGCCTCGAGCCGGTGCACACGCTGAACGGGACGGCGGTGACTGCCCGGCACATGCTCGCGGTGCTCGAGAACTTCCAGGGCGAGGACGGCTCCGTCGCCGTCCCGAGCGTCCTGACCGCGTACGGCGCGCCCGCGACCATCGTGCGCGCGCGTTAGCCGGCGAGGCGAGGCGATATTGTGGTCCGGGGTTTCTCGACTTTGCGCTTCGCCGGCATGCACCTCCTCGCCGCGCTGCTTGCGTTCGCGGCCGCGCCCACAGCGTTCGGACAAGCCTCGCCGACGGACCCCGCCGTCCTCCTCGCCGCGGGCGACATCGCAAGCTGCGCCTCGAGCGGCGACGAGGCGACCGCGCAGATCCTCGACGAGACGCCCGGGACGATCGCCGCGCTCGGCGACAACGCCTACCCGGACGGAAGCCCCGCCCAGTTCGCCGCCTGCTACGGCCCGACATGGGGCCGCCATAAGGCGCGCACTCGCCCGTCGGTCGGAAACCACGAGTACAACACGCCGGGAGCGGCGGGCTACTTCGGGTACTTCGGCGCCGCGGCCGGAGATCCGGCGGCCGGCTACTACAGCTACGACCTCGGGGCATGGCACATCGTCGTCCTGAACAGCATGTGCTGGCTCGTCGGCGGTTGCGGGCCCGGCGCCCCCCAGGAGCGGTGGCTGCGAGCGGACCTCGCCGCGAACCAGCGCTCCTGCACCCTCGCGTACTGGCACCATGCCCGCTTCAGCTCCGCCCGGCTGATTCCGCTCGCCTGGATGGAGGCCGCCTGGAAGGCGCTCTACGAGAACGGGGCAGACGTCGTCCTCTCCGGCCACGATCACGTCTATGAGCGGCACCGACCGCAGACTCCGAGCGGCGATCCGAGCGCGGCCTACGGGATCCGGGAGTTCGTCGTCGGGACAGGCGGCTTCGGCCACGACCGGATCTTGGCGCGGCTTCCGACGAGCGAGGTGGCGAACGACACCACGTTCGGCGTGCTCGAGCTCAGGCTCGGAAGCGGCGGGTACGAATGGACGTTCCTGCCCGCGCCGGGCGGCTCGTTCACCGACAGGGGGTCGGGGACGTGCCACGGACCTCCCCCTGACCGGACGTCACCGTCCGCGAGGCTCACAGCCCCCACGGACGTCGGCCCGTTTCGCGGAGAGGTGACGCTCGCAGCGGAGGCGAGCGACGACGTCGGCCTCAAGCGGGTGGAGTTTCTCGTGGACGGGATCGTCGTCGCACGCGACCCGACGAGCCCGTACACCGCAACCTGGGACACGGCTACGATCGGGGACGGCCTGCGCACGGTCTGGGCACGCGCGGTGGACACGTCGGGGAACCCGACCAACTCCGCCGGCCGCGCGATCGTGATCGACAACGCCATTCCCGAGACCTCGATCGTCGCTCGCCCGGCGGCCGACGCCCGCGTGACGACCGCGAGGTTTGCGTTCCGAAGCGAGCCGGGCTCCACGTTCGAGTGCTCGCTCGACGGCGCCGTGTTCAGGGTGTGCCGCTCCCCAAGGCGCTACGAGCGTCTGTCGGAGGGCCGCCACCGCCTCACGGTTCGCGCCCTCGACGCCGCCGGGAACTACGACCCGACGCCGGCCGAGTGGCGCTGGCGGATCGACCTCACCCGCCCGCGCGTCCGGCTCACCCTTGCCCGGATGGCACGCGGCCCCGCCGGGACGGCGCAGTTCACCTTCCGGTCGAACGAGCGCGGCGCCTGGTTCCAGTGCTCGCTCGACGGCGGACCGTGGGAGCAATGCGTCTCGCGCGCCGTCTACGCGGCGCTCGGTCGCGGCCCGCACGAGTTTCTCGTGCGCGCGGTCGACGCCGCGCGAAACATCTCGTGGCCGCCGCTACGTCAGGAATGGTCGATCTCGAGGTTCGCGACGGGCGAGCTCATCGTCGCGAGCGAGGGCGACGACGTCGTCCTCGGCACGCCGGGCAACGACGTCATCCGGACGCTTGCGGGGGACGACGTCGTGCGGGCCGGCGGCGGGAACGACGTCG
>JALZGN010000278.1 GCA_030861005.1 Actinomycetota bacterium | reverse complement strand
CGGCCGCGCTCCTCCTCGCCGGCGTCGCCGTCTTCTGGCTCGGGCTCGCGCTCGGGCGCGCGCTAGCGCGGGTGCCCGAGACCGGGCGGCCGCAGACTCTCGTCCGGACCCTCGAGCCGGCCACGCTCCCGCCCGTGACGAAAACCGTCACGGTGACGACGGGAGCGGGTTAGGTTGGAACGTGCTGCTCCCGGCATCCTCGCCCGGCACCGCGCGGCGCCAGCAAGGCTCGCGAAAAACCTGTGCAAGTTGTTTGATCCTCCATAACTTGCTACATTCTTAGTGGTCTATGGCGTACGACCGGGAGAGCGGCACTCGAGGGCGCGGAACGAGTAGCGCTGCGGAGTGGATGACGCTCGGCGACGCGGCGAAGTATCTGGGCGTCGCCCAGAGCACGATTCGCAAGTGGTCGGACAGCGGGCGCCTCCCGGCCTTCTACACCCCGGGCGGCCACCGGCGCTTCCGCCGAGGTGATCTCGACGCGTTTCTCGGCAGCTCGCGCGCAGGCGCGCGATCGCGGCCCGTCGTCCTGATCGTCGACGACGACGCCGGCCTCCGCGAGTTCGTGCGCGTGAGCCTCGAGCTCGAGGGCTACGTGATCCGCGAGGCGGGGAGCGCAGAAGAGGGGCTCGCCGCACTGGACGAGGAGCCGCCCGACCTGATCCTGCTCGACGTGATGATGCCGAAGGTCGACGGCTGGGAGATGCTGCGCCACGTTCGCGAGCGCCACGGCATCGACTCGATTCCGGTGATCATGTTCAGCGGCAAGGTGGACGAGGACACCGCGGGAACGGCCGAGGAGCGGGGGGCGCAGGCGTTCATCGGCAAGCCGTTCGATCCCGAGCAGCTGATCGCGTCGACGAAGCAGCTTCTGCGGACCTAGCACGAACGTCGACCGCGAAGCGTTCCTCTGGGTTGTCGAGCACAGAGTCGCCTGGCTGAACCCCGTCTTCGTCGCGCTGACGGCGGTCGGCTTCGCGGGGCTCGTCTGGGTCGCGCTCGCGCCCGTCCTCGCCATGTGGGCTCGGCGACCGGTGTTCGACGTCACCGTCGTGACGGCGGCGACGGTCTGGGCCGCCGACCTCGTCACCCTCGCGGTCAAGGAGATCACGGGACGCCCGCGCCCGTTCCAGGTGCTCCCGGAGGCCGACCCGCTGCTTCGCGTCTCCTTCGGCGGGTCCTTTCCGTCGGGACACGCCGCTACGAGCTTCGCGGGTGCCGTCGTTCTCTCGTTCCTCGTGAGGCGCGCCGCTCCCGCGCTGTTCGTCCTCGCCGCGGCGATCGCCTTCTCGCGCGTCTACGTCGGCGCCCACTACCCGCTCGACGTCCTCGTCGGAGCGCTCGTCGGGTCGCTCGTCGGGGCCGGCGCGGTCGCCCTCGCGGTCAGACCTCCTCGGCCGCCTTCAGGAGCCCCGCGATCGTCAGAAGAAACCCGGCCGCCAGGCTGATCCAGAGGCCCGCGCTGCGCCCGAACTCGACGTAGTCGTCGGGGATCTCGATCACGCGGACGAGGACGAAGGTCGTACCGACGGCGCCGAGCGCCGCGATGACCATGCCGACGGGCAGGTCGCGCGGAAGCTCGACGCCCGCCGCGCGGAGCACGAGGAGCGTGAGGACCGCGAGGCCGACGACGAGGACGAGCTTGCCGAGGATCCCGGTGTGCCAGCCGATCGCCGACAGCGTGATCCCCTCCTCTGACGCCGAATACCATCCCATGAGAGTGCTGAGGGTGAGGACGAGCGCCGAGACCCACGCGAGTCCTTCGCCGGGCGTCCAGAAGCTCGCGGGCGGCATGCGGCCGCGCGCTCGGCGATCGGGTGCGGACATCAGCGCGTCACAAGCCGAACAGAGCCTGGAGCTGGTCCCAGACCGTGAGCGCGAGGAACGCCGTGAAGAAGAGGAGCACGAGGAGGAGAACGGCGAAACGCCGGCGCGCGAGCTTGCGCTCGCGCTCGCGCTCGAGGCGTGCCGTCCGGCGCGCCCGCTGCGCGCGCACGGCGAGCTCGATCGGGGAGGGCGCACCCCCGGCCCGGTCGGGCTCTCCGCGGCGGGCGGGGGTGGGCATGACGGCGCGATTCTTCCCGCTTCTGCTCGCGACTGCAACTCGGAGCGGCGGGCGAGGGGCGCCTGGGTCGGCTCGAGGCGGCCATAATCACTCCCGTGAGGGCGCTCTTGCAGACCGTGGATCGGGACGCGCGCCGGGTCGTGCACGAGGAGGCGCTCGGCGCCTTCGTCTCTTCGACGCGCCGGCTCCTCGACGGCGCCTCGCTCGACGAGGCGCTCGCGGACATCGTGCGAGGGGCCGGCATGCTCGCGGGCGCCGACCTCGTCGTGGCGAGAGTGGCGGGAGGCCCGGGACGTGATCTCGTCGCCCACGCCGTTCATGCCGAGCGCCAGGCCCTCGCGGCCGAGCTGGAGGGCTCCAGGGTGGAAGCCGAAGCGATCGGGACGGAGGAGCGTGCGTTCTCGGCGGGCAACGGCGACCGTCCAGCGCCGCCCGCGCTCCGGCGGGCGGCGTCCACCGCGCAGGCGGACGTCGTCCTCCTGATCCCGGTCGTTCGCGAAGGGGTCCCTGCGGCGAGTCTCGAGCTCTACCGCCGGCGGCCTGCCTTCTCTCGCGACGAGCAGGCGCTCGCACGGCTCGCGGCGGGCCAGCTCGGCGTCGCCGTCGACGTCGCCAGGGCGGTCGCCGAGGGAGAGGTGCATGCGCAGGGCGCGCGCCTCTCCCTCGAGCTGGCGGGGGACGCGCTTGCCGCGGGTTCCGACGAGAGCGAGGCGGCGGACGAGATCGTGCGGCTGGCGGCGGAAGCGGTCGGGGCGAGCGCGGCGATGCTCTGGCGCGTCGAGGCGGACGGCCCGCCGTCCTTCCTCGCGGCGCACGGGCTCGAGCAACTTCCCGACCTCGGCGTCGCCGGTGCTTCCGTTGAGCGTGCGCTCGAGGAGCGGGGAGAACGAACGGAGGGGGCGCGAGCGGCGGACGATGCCGAGGAGGACGGGTCGGTCTCGATCCTGCGCCTCGGCGAGCCACCGGCTGGCGCGCTCCAGCTCTTCTTCCACGGCGTCGTGCCAGACGGGCACGCCGACCGCCTCTCCGCCTTCGCAGCGCGCGCGGCCGTGGCGCTTCGACGGACGCGCCGGGCTCAGCTCGTCGCGGCCGCTCTCGAGCGCTCGCAGACGATCGTCGCCGTCGTAAGCCAGGCAATCGCTCGCCTCTCGCTCTCGCATACGCTGGAAACGGCGGTCGAGCGGATCAGCGAGCTGACGGCGAGCGCGCACGTCGCCATCTACCTCCGCGAAGACGCGAGGCTGACCGCCGCCGCATCACGCGGCCTCGAGGGCCGGCACACCGAGCTCGCGGAGCGCCTGCTCGAGCTCGCGCTCGGCCCGTACCGAAGCCGGGGCTTCCTCTTCATCTCTGACCTGCGCCGGGACCCTCGCCTCGCGGGGCTCGAGCCCGCGCTCGCGGAGACGGGCGTTCGCCGCGCGCTCGTCGTTCCGCTCGTCGTCCGCGAGGAGGTGATCGGCGCCCTGGCCGTCTTCAAGACGCGCGCGCACGCGTATCGCGCCGGGGAGGAGGGCCTCTTGCTCGCGCTCTCCTCCCAGCTCGCGGTGGCCGTCCAGAACGCTCGCCTCCACGAGCGGACGAAGGAGCTGGGCGCCGTCCTCGAGCGCGCGCTCGAGTCCGAACGGAAGTGGGCGCGCCAGCTCCGCGGCCTGTTCGAGATCTCGGACTCGTTCGCCCGCAGCCTCTCGCTCGACGCGACGCTCGACGCCGTCGCGAAGACGATGGTCGAGCTCTTCGAGCTGGACGCCGCTGTGATCCGGATGCCGGACGAGCGCGGCCGGGAGCTGGAGACCCGCGCCGTCTACGTGCGCGACGAGGCGATTCGAGAGGCGGCGACCGTCATCCTCGCGCGGCCGCAGCCTCTCGCTCTCCCCTCCGCCCGCGAGCTGCTCGAGGCCGGGCGTCCGGTTCTCGTGCACGCGGCGAGCGCGTCCAACGCCGCCGTAGACCTCCTCCTCGAGCCCTTTCTGACCCATGGCTCGACGGCGGCGCTGCTTCCGCTCCGCACGCCGGGCGAGGTGCTCGGAACGCTGACTCTCCTCTCGCTCGATCCGGCGCGTCCGCTCGACGACGAGACGGTCGAGGCTGCGCTCGCGGTCGCGGCGCAGGCTGCGCTCGCGATCGACAACGCGCGGCTCTACCAGCAGGAGAAGGACTTCGCGGAGACGATGCAGCGGTCGCTGATCCCGCGCGACCTCCCGGACGTGCCCGGGGTCGAGATCGGCCACGTCTACGAATCGTCCGCGCGAGTCGACGTCGGCGGCGACGTCTACGACTTCCTCGTGCTCGAGGACGGCCGCCTCGCCGTCGTTCTCGGCGACGTGAGCGGCAAGGGGATCAACGCCACCGCCGACATGGCCATGGCGAAGTACGCGTTCCGGGCGCTTACGCGCCTCTACCCCGAGCCGTCGGATTTCCTTGCCCGCGCGAACGAGATCGTGAGCGAGGAGGTGGGCACCGGCAAGTTCATCACGATGGCGTACGTCCTCGTCGACCCGGCTGCTGCCCACGCGGACTGCGCGAGCGGCGGCCACCCGCCGGCTCGCCTCGTCCAGGCCGACGGCAGCGTTCAGGAGGTGTCGGCGCGCGGCCTCGCGCTCGGGATCGAGCGCGGCCAGAGGTACGAGGAGGAACGGGTCGCGCTCGACCCGGGCGCGACTCTCGTCCTCCATACCGACGGCGTCGTCGAGGCGAGGCGTGACGGCGAGGTCTACGGGGACGAGCGGCTGGACGCTCTCCTCGCCCGGTCGACGTCCCTCTCGACGCAAGAGCTCGCCGAGGCGATCCTCGCCGACTGCCGCGCCTTCGCGGGCCGGGAGCTCGGCGACGACTGCGCCATCGTCTGCCTGCGCCTGGCACGCTGAGCCCGTGGCGATAGACGTGGGGGAGAGTGCGCCCGCCACGATTCGCGAGGTCGAGCGCCGGGTAGGTCGCGTCCGCCTGGGCCTGCTCGTCCTCGCCGGCGGAGCGGGGACGCTCGCGACCGAGATCGCCGCCTCGCGCCTCCTCGCTCCCTATTTCGGGAGCTCGACGATTGTGTGGGCGAACATCATCGGGCTCATCCTCGCATACCTCTCGCTGGGGTACTGGCTGGGCGGGAAGCTGGCGGACCGACGTCCGGATCCGCGGCTGCTCGGCATGCTCGTCGTCGTCGCGGCGCTCGTGATCGCCGCGACCCCCTTCGTCGCGCGCCCGCTCCTCGACCTCGCTCTCCGCGGGCTCGACTCCGTCTCCGTCGGCGCCGTCGTCGGCTCCTTCTTCGCCGCGCTCGCGCTCTTCGCCGTTCCGGTCACGCTGCTCGGTTCCGTATCGCCCTTCGCGATCCGCCTCGCGCTTCCGAACGTCGAGGAGGCGGGGACGATCGCCGGCCGCCTCTACGCGCTCTCGACGATCGGAAGCATCGCCGGCACGTTCTTGTCGGCGCTCGTCACGATCCCGCTCGTCGGGACGCAACGCACGATGCTGGGCTCGGCTGCGCTCCTCGTCCTCGCGGGGGCGCTCCTGCTCGGCGCGCGCTGGCAGCTCCTGACGGTCGCGGTCGCCGCCCTCCTCCTCGTCCCTCCCGGCGTGGTCAAGCCGACCGAGGGCCTCGTCTACGAGACCGAGTCGCAGTACCAGTACGTCCAGGTCGTCGAGCGCGCGGACGGGTCGCGGTCGCTCCGGCTGAACGAGGGGGTCGCCGTTCACTCTCTCTGGCGCCCCGACTCCGTCCTCACCGGCGGCGTCTGGGATGCGTTCCTCCTCGTTCCGCCCCTCCTCGGCCACGACGTCAGGCGGATGCTCGTGGTCGGCAACGCGGGCGGCACGATTGCGCGTGCATACGGCGAGCTCTACCCCGCAATCCCGATCGACGGCGTCGAGATCGACCCTGAAGTGACCGATGTAGGCCGCCGCTTCCTCGGGCTCGACGACAACCCGAACCTCGACGTCGTCTCGGCGGACGGACGGCCGTACCTCGCGCTCACGGACGAGCGCTACGACGTGATCGTGGTCGACGCCTACCGCCAGCCTTACATCCCGTTCTACCTCGCGACCAAGGAGTTCTTCGAGCTCGCGCGCTCCCGCCTCAGGCCAGGCGGAGTCCTTGCCCTCAACGTCGGCGTCGTCCCCGGCGACGACCGCCTCTCGCGCGCGATCGAAAGCACGGTGCTGGCCGCGTTTCCTCAGGCGTGGCGCTGGAAGCCGCTTCGCTTCAACGAGCTCGTGCTCGCGTTCGACCGGCCGGTGACCCGGGCCGAGCTCACGGCGCGCGTCGCGCGCTCGCCTGCCCGCGCGCGGCCGCTCGTCCCGCTCTTTCGTCGCCAGCTCGAGCGCGCGCACGCCCGGACCGAGCCGCTGACCGACGACCGCGCGCCGGTCGAGTGGCTGACGGATCGGATGATCGTCGAGTTCATAGCGAAGGGCGGCGAGCTCGACGAGGATCTCCTCCCGACTGCGCCCGGCTAGCGGCTCCGCCCGCGAGCGCGCCGAGAATGAGGCCCGCCGCGACGAGCTGCGCGGCCGCCGGAACGCCGCCCGACCGGTGCCAGCGGTGGAAACGGTGGCTCGGAAAGAGCTTGCGCCCGCCGGGCCGTGGGAGACGGACGGCGTGCTCGACGTCCGGGAGCGCTGCCGCTACGGCGCCCACCGTCGCGGGGTCGAGGGGGCCACGCGCGGCGGCGAGAAGAGTGATCCCGGCGAGCCCCGAGACGAGCTCGAAGCGCCGTGAACCGATGTCGTGGTGGCGCATCCGGTCGCCGAGGGCATGGGTGAGGGGTCCGAGGGCGGCCGCCGCGAGGCGCGATCGCGACGCGGCGCCGACGGCGCCGCCCGTCGCGACGTGCAGCGAGACGATCACAGCGACATCTTGCTCGCCTCCGCAGCCGCGGGCGAGCGGAGACACGAGCGCGCTTCCCGACCACGACGGCGCAGGACGCTCGCGTCGCTAGATTTCGTGGCGATGGGGCGCTGGACGCGAATCGTGCTTCCAGCGGCGGCCGTCGGGGTGATCGCCACGCTTCTTGGGCTCTTCGTCCGGACGGTCGTGGCGGAGGAGAGCGCGCGCAGCCTGCGCGACTCCGTATGGGACGGAAAGGCGCCGGCCGCTCCCGGGTTCGATCTTCCCCGGCTCGGAAGCGACGGGAAGGTGTCGCTCGCGTCGCTACGGGGGAAGGCCGTCGTCGTCAACTTCTGGGCGTCGTGGTGCGAGCCGTGCAAAGAGGAGTCGCCCCGGCTCGAGCGGGCGTGGCGGCGCTATCGCGACCGGGACGTCGTCGTCGTCGGGGTCGATGCGCACGACTTCAGGAGCGAGGCGCGGCGGTTCGTCGAGCGGTACGCGCTCACGTATCCGATCGTGCACGACGGGCCCGGCCGGACGCTCGGGCGCTTCGGCATCACGGGCTTTCCCGAGACCCTCTTCATCTCCCGCCACGGGCGGGTCGTCGCGTGGGTGCAGGGACCCGTGGAAGCGGGCGAGCTCGAGCGGAACATCGCGCGAGCGCTCGAGGCGACGGCGTGAGACGACTCGTCGTCCTGCTCGCGCTCGCGATCGGCGCGCTTTTCCTCCCCCTCGTCGGCGCGGCGAGCGAGGAGCGTCCGACGCTCGAGGAGCTCGAGCGCGAGACGAGATGCCCGACCTGCAACACGACGCTCGCGCTCTCGCACTCGGCGATCGCAGACGAGATGCGCGCTTTCATCCGCCGCCGAATCACAGCCGGAGACGGCAAGAGCGAGATCAAGGCGAAGCTCGTTGCCGAGTTCGGCGAGGAGGTGCTCGCGGCTCCGCCGAAACGCGGCTTCAACCTTCTCGCCTGGGTGCTGCCGCTCGCGCTTGCCGGCGTCGCCATCCTCGTGCTCGGCCTGGTCGCGCGAAGGCGGGTGCGAGAGCGCGAATCCGAGGCGGCGCTCGACCCTTCGCGAAACGGCCGCCCCCCGCTCGATCCCGAGCTCGAGCGCCGCCTCGACGAAGAGCTCGCGCGCTTCGAGGGGTAGTGGAAGCGCAGCTCGGCCTCGCCTTCCTCGCGGGGCTCCTCTCGTTCGTGACGCCGTGCGTCCTTCCGCTCGTGCCCGGCTACCTCTCGGCCGTCTCCGGCGCGGAGGTCGGCGCGTCGGGGCGGCGAGTGGTCCTCGCGAGCCTGCCGTTCATCGCGGGCTTCACTCTCGTCTTCGTCGCGCTCGGCGTGGCAGCCGCCGCCGTCGGGGGCGTCATCGACGAAAACCGGCGCCTCCTGCTGCAGGCGGCCGGCATCGTCGTCGTCGTGCTCGGCTTCGCGTTCATGGGTGTGCTCCCCCTTCCGCTCCTCGATCGTCTCGCCGCACCCGGTCTCCTCGCCGGAGCCCGCAGGCGAGGGTCGAGCGCGCTGCTCGGTGCTGCCTTCGGCGTCTGCGCTGCGCCCTGCATCGGGCCGGTGCTCGCCAGCATCCTCGCGCTTGCGAGCGCACGGAGCACGATCGCGCAGGGTGCTCTCCTCCTGCTCGTCTACTCCGCGGGGCTCGCGCTCCCCTTCGTCCTCGTCGGCATCGCCTTCACGCGCGCGATGAACGCCTTCCGCTGGCTGCGAGACCGCTACGGAGCGCTCCGCGTGGTCGCGGGCGCGCTCCTGGTCGCCGTCGGCCTCCTTCTCTTCTTCGACCGCTTCTGGTGGTTGAACGTCGCGGTCAACCGAGCGTTCGAGGTCGCCGGCATCCGCGGATAGCGTCATGCAGCCGCTCGTCGCGTGCGACGGGCGGAGGAAGTCGAGGAATCTATCGTAGGCGCGTGCGCCGGCTCCTCCTCGTCATCTCGGCGATCGTGCTCGTCGATACCGCGCTCTACGCCGCGCTCGCTCCGATTCTCCCCGGCTATGCCGACCGCTTCGACCTCTCGAAGGCCGAAGCGGGCTTCCTCGTGGCGGCGTTCGGACTCGGCGCCCTTGCGGCCGCCGTTCCGGCAGGCGTTGCGGCGGCGCGATTCGGCCCGAAGCCGACCGTCCTCGCGGCGCTCGCCCTTCTCTCGGTCGCGAGCGTCGGGTTCGGGTTGGCGCCTGATCTTCCCACGCTTGCCGTGAGTCGGCTCCTCCAAGGTGTCGCGAGCACGCTCTCGTGGGTGGGGGGCCTCGCCTGGATAGTCGCCGCCGCTCCTCGCGACGGGCGCGGCGCGCTCATCGGGCGGACGATCGCGGCCGCCGTCGTCGGCGCGCTGCTCGGCCCTGCTCTCGGTGCTGCCGCGACCCTCGTCGGCACCCGCATCGCGTTCGGCGGCGTCGCTCTCTTCGCCCTTCTCCTGTTCGTCGCGGCGCTCGGCGTCGCGGGGACGGATGCCGAGCCTCACTCGTTCTCGGCCGTCGTGGGCGGGCTTCGTGACCGGCATTTCCTCTTCGCGCTCTGGGTCACGTTGCTGCCCTCACTCCTGTTCGGCGTGCTCGCCGTGCTCGTTCCCCTTCAGCTCGGCAGCCGTGGCTGGGGGGCGGTCGCGATCAGCGGGGTCTTCATCGCCGCTGCCCTCGTCGAGGCCGTCATCGCTCCCCTGACGGGGCGGCTCTCCGACCGCCGCGGGCGGCTGCTGCCGATCAGAGCGGCGCTCATCGCGTCGGTCGCCGTCTCGCTCGCTCTCGCCGGCGCCGGCGCCGCCGTGATGGTCGCGCTGTTCGCAGTCCTCGCCGGCGCCGCCTACGGCGCTCTCTACCCGCCGGGGACCGCGTTCGTCGCGGACGTGAGCGACCGGATCGGCGTCTCTCACGGACTCGCCTTCGCCGTCGCGCAGATCGCGTGGGCGGCCGGGAACGTCGTCGGCCCGTCAGCGGGAGGCACGGTCGCTCAGATCGCCGGAGACGACGTGGCGTACGCGGCCGCGGCAGCCATCTCCTTCGCGACTCTGGTCGCGGCCTCGACCGCGCTCGGCCCGGCAGTCGGCGTTACGCCTCGCGGGTCCTCGTAGCTTCAGAGCGTAGCTTCGGCTCGGCGCAGCCGAACCGGCGGCAGGATCGGATAGGAGGCGGCCGCGAGCTGCACGAGCACATCCTCGACGTCGAGGCCGCGGTGGATAGGCGCGAAGGGACGAAGACGGCGTGCGGCCTTCTCCAGCTGGCGCTCGCACCCCACGCGGTTCTGGCGCCCCGCCTGGTACCACGCGACCGCGACGTGCACGAGCCCCTGAAAGAAGTCGCGCTCGGCCGGCTCGGCGGCACGCCACGCTTCCTCGAGCGCCTCGTGCGCGGCGAAATACTCCCGCCGCTCGATCAGCTCGAGCCCGCGCATGTAGGCCGACTCGACGCCCCTCTCCACCTCGCGGTCCACGCTATCGCGGACGGGGCCTCCACTCGAAGGCGTGGTAGGCTCAGCCGCGTGGCGACGATCCTGGTTGCTGGGGTCGATGTCTACTTCCGAGGCAAGCTCGAAGCTCTCCTCGGCGGGAGCCACAAGCTCGTGACGACGGACAGCGTCCATTCCCCGGACCTCGTCATCGTCGACATCGCCCGCGTCGACCCCGACGAGGTGGCCGAGGAGTTCCCCGACATCCCGATTCTCGGGTTCACGAACCATACGGACACCGCTGGCCTCCGCGCCGCGCACGCGGCGGGCTTCGATCGCGTCGTCGTGCGTTCCGCCCTCGCCGAGCGCGCTCCCGAGATCGTCGACGACCTCGTCGCATAGGGGATTCGACTGACGCGAGCAGCGCGCGAACGGCACTAGACTCGTCGCCATGACCTACATCATCGGCGAGCCGTGCATCGACATCAAGGACAGGTCCTGCGTGGATGTTTGCCCGGTCGACTGCATTCATGAGGCCGACCGCATCCTCGTGATCGACCCCGAGGAGTGCATCGACTGCGGCGCCTGCGAGCCCGAGTGTCCGGTCGAGGCGATCTATCCGGAAGACGCGCTCCCCGACAAGTGGGAGCCGTTCGTCCGCGTCAACTACGCCTACGGCGAGGGGATCGAGGTCGTGAACCGGCTCGTCGAGGAGTACGCGACCGAGCACGACGTGCAAAATCCTCCGCTCGAGGAGCGCTGAGCGGCGCACCCGTGTCCGCGCGGGCCCCTCGCCCGTCGTCACGCTTCGCCGATCGTCTCCCAGACCTCGAGCTTCGTGCGCGCGCGGCGGATCACCTCGTCCGTGAACTCGCTCGTCGAGGCGTGGCCGCCCAGATCCGCAGTCCGGACCCCGGCGGACACGGCCTCCAGGCACGCTTCGCGGATAGCGCGCCCGCGCGATCGCACCATCTCTTCGTCGATGTGCGTGAGGAGAGCCGCGGCGGCGAGGATCATCGCCATCGGGTTCGCGACGTTCTTGCCGTACAGGGCCGGCGCCGTCCCGTGCGCCGCCTCCGCTACGACAGCGCGCGGACTGTAGTCGGGGTTGAACGCGACGAGGAGGGATTCGGAGCCCGCGATCGAGCCGAAGAGCGGGAGCACGAGATCGCTGAGGATGTCTCCGTCGCGGTTGAGCGCCGGAATCACGAGCGGATCGCCCGCAGCGCTGATCAACAGGGCGAAGGTCGCGTCGATCAGCTGCGGCTCGTACTGGACGCCGGGGTGGCGCTCGGCGGCGGCGTCCATCTCCTCCTTGAGCATGCCCTCGTAGACGGGCGAGACCGTGTATTTCGGCCCGCCGAACACCTTCGCGCGCGTCCGCTCGGCGTGTCGGAACGAGAACTCCGCCACCGCGCGGCACACGCCTCGCTCGATCCGCTCCATCCTGAAGGCCGCCTCGCCCTCGTCTTCGCCCTCGCGCCACTCCTTCGCCCCGTAGGCGTCTCCGACCGCCATGCGGACGACGGAGATCGGATGATGGGCGCCCGCGATGGGGACAACGCCCGGGATGCGCCGCCCGGTCCGGACGATCACGTGCCCTCCGACCCCTTCGCGCAGGATGCGGTTCGGGCTTCCCACGTCGCCCGCTCCCTCCGGGGTGATCGTCGCGGCCTTCAGACCGAGACCCGCCTCGCGAATGGCCGCCGCTGCCTCGTGGACGACGGCGTTGCCGGTCGCTCGCCGGGAGGCGAGCGAGAGGTCGTAGCGCGGGAGCTCGAGCTCGATCGCGATCGTGTCGGGAGCGAGCACTCGCAGCGCCTCCTCCAGCAGCTCGTGCCCGGTCTCATCACCCTGGAGGACGACGACGGTTCGGGTTTGCACGGTTGGGGGAGTGTATTCGCGCGTCTTTGACACGAATCTCCCCAGCTGGTAAGGAAGCGCCGACGGAAAGGGGGAGCGGTGGGTGAGGTCGTCTTCGAGGATGTAGCGAAGGTGTATCCGGACGGGACGCGCGCCGTCTCGGACCTCGTCCTCGCGATCGAGGACGGCGAGTTCATGGTGCTCGTCGGCCCGTCGGGGTGCGGAAAGTCGACCGCGCTACGGATGGTCGCCGGGCTGGAGGAGATCTCCGAAGGCACGCTGAAGATCGGCGATCAGGTCGTGAACAACGTCCCCCCGCGCGACCGGGACATCGCGATGGTGTTCCAGAGCTACGCTCTCTACCCGCACCTCTCGGTCTACGACAACATCGCGTTCAGCCTCCGGCTGAAGAAGGCGCCGAAGCAGGAGATCGACAAGCGGGTGCACGAGGCTGCGCGCGTGCTCGGCCTCGAGCAGTTCCTCGACCGCAAGCCGCGCGCGCTCTCGGGCGGGCAGCGCCAGCGGGTCGCGATGGGACGAGCGATCGTGCGCCAGCCGCAGGCGTTCCTGATGGACGAGCCACTCTCGAACCTCGACGCGAAGCTCCGCGTGCAGATGCGCGCGGAGATCGCGCGCCTCCAGGACGAGCTCGCGACGACGACCATCTACGTGACGCACGACCAGGTCGAGGCGATGACGATGGGCGACCGCGTCGCCGTCATGCGGAAGGGCGAGCTCCAGCAGGTCGCACCGCCGCAGGACCTGTACGACCGCCCCGTCAACCTCTTCGTCGGCGGCTTCATCGGGAGCCCCGCGATGAACCTGCTCCAGGCGAGCGTGCAGCGCGAGAACGGCGACGTGTTCGCGTGCGCGGGCGGACAGCGAATCCGGATCGAGGAGGAGGTCCTCGCCGCGCATCCGGCGCTCGCAAGCTACGGCGAGCGACCCGTAGTCCTCGGCATCAGGCCCGAGGACCTCGAGGACGCCGCCCTCACCTCGGACCGCCCGACGGACCAGTGCCTGCGCGGACGGGTCGTGCTGAGGGAGGCGCTGGGGGCCGAGATCATGGTGCATTTCGTGGTCGACGCACCGCCCGCACAAACGGAGGACGTCCGCGAGCTCGTTCAGGACGTCGGCGACGAGCGAGCGATGCAGGAGGTCGGCGAGGAGCGCCGGGAGTCGACGATCGTCGGGCGGTTCAGCCCCGAGACGCGAATCCGCGGCGGCGAGACGGCGGCCGTATCCGTCGACACGCGACGCCTCCACTTCTTCGATCCCGAGACGGGCCTCGCCATCTACGACGGCGAGGACGGCGAGTGACGAGGAGCGGCAGCGTGGGGCAGCGTCGAAGTACCCCATGCGGTGGAGAGGAGCGACCGCCGCAGATGGCTACCTTCGCTCCGGAGGGAGGAGGACTGTGAGGCGGATCTGGTTGCTACTCGGCTCGCTCGTCGTGGCCGCTGCGGTCGTCGCCGGCGGCTGCGGTGGCGGAGGAGGAGGCGGTGGTGGCGGCGGCGGAGACGACGAAGGCGGGAAGTTCACCGGGGCCGTCACGATCCTCTCGCTCTGGGGCGGCAGCGAGCGTGAGGCGTTCCAGAAAGTGCTGGACGGGTTCACGAAGAAGACCGGGATCAAGACGAAGTACGAGACGGCGCGCGACTTCGAGGTCGTGATCCGGACGCGGCTTGCGGCAGGAAACCCGCCGATGGCGGCGATCATCCCGCGCCCGGGCCCAGTCTCCGACTGGGCGCGCGACGGCTCGCTCGTCTCGTACGAGGACCTCGGCGTCGACACCGACCAGGTGAAGGCGAATTACGCCCAGAGCTGGATCGATCTCGGCACGGTCGACGACGTCCTCTACGGCATTCCGGTCAAGGCGAACTCGAAGACGACTCTCTGGTACAAGCCGAACGAGCTCGGACAGAAGCCTCCCGAGGACTGGCAGGGCTTGCTCGACCTGACGAAGAAGCTCAAGTCACAGGGCAAGACGCCGTGGGCCGTCGGCGCGAAGGACGGGTGGCCGCTCACCGACTGGTTCGAGGTCATCTACCTGAAGAAGAACGGCAAGGAGAAGTACGACCAGCTCTTCACGGGGAAGCTCGAGTTCACGGATCCCTCCGTCAAGGACGCGATCCAGGAGATGCTGAAGGTCCTGAACGAGCAGAACCTGCCCGGCGGCGTCGAGGGCGCGCTCGGGACCTATTTCGTCACGAGCATCGGACAGGTGTTCGGCGCGAACCCGAAGGCCGAGCTCTACTACGAAGGCGGGTTCGTCGGCGGCATCGCGCTCGGCGAGGTGAACCCGAAGCTGAAGCCCGGCAAGGACATCGACTTCGTCCCGTTCCCGAAGATCAACGACGAGTACGCCAACGCGATCCTCGGCGCCGGCGACCTCGTCGTCGCGTTCGAGAACAACGACGGTGTCCGCCAGCTGATCGACTATCTGCTGAGCAAGGAGGCGGGCGAGATCTGGGCCCGCACGGGCGCGATCGTCTCGCCGAACAAGGCGGTCGACACGAGCGTGTACCCGAACGAGCTCTCGAAGAAGG
>JALZGN010000277.1 GCA_030861005.1 Actinomycetota bacterium | reverse complement strand
GCCGGGGCGCACCGTCGCGCCGGGGAAGCCGTGGCAGCGCGCCGACCGCGGTGCCGTCGCGGGCGCCGCCGCCCTCTTCGTCGCAACCCTCCTGTGGCTCTAGCTCGAATCGACCGCCTGACGTTCTCCTATCCGGGCGCGAGTGCGCCCTCGCTCGTCGACGTCTCGCTGGAGCTCGAGCGGGGCGAGATCGTCGCTCTCCTCGGGCCGTCCGGGTCGGGCAAGTCGACGCTCGTCCGGGCGCTCGCCGGGCTCGTCCCGCACTTCCACGGAGGGCGCTTCGCGGGGCGGGTCGAGGTCGACGGCCGCGACACGCGCCGCACCCGCCCCGCGGACCTTGCCGGGACGGTCGCGACGGTGTTCCAGGACCCCGAGGACCAGGTCGTGATGGCGCTCGCAGGCAACGAGGTCGCCTTCGGGCTCGAGAACGTCGGCTGCCCGCCCGCCGAGATCTGGCCCCGCGTCGACGTCGCGCTCGCGGCCCTCGACGCGATCCATCTTCGCGATCGCCGGACAGCCGAGCTCTCGGGCGGCGAGCTCCAGCGCGTTTGCCTCGCCTCGGCGCTCGCGCTTCGCCCCCGCCTCGCCCTCCTCGACGAGCCCACGTCCCAGCTCGACCCGGCGGCGACGGAGCTCCTCCTCGCCGAGCTCGCGGAGAGCGGCGCCGCCGTCCTCCTCTCCGAGCAGCGGACGGAGCGTGCCCTCGCTTACGCCGACCGCGTCCTCTTCCTCGCGGGCGGACACGTGCTCCTCGACACCTCGCGCGCCGAGGCGCTCGGCTGGCTCGCGGCGCATCACCCGCGGTATCTCCCCGGCGAGTCTCAGGACGTCGAGGCGCCGAGTGCGGCCGCCTCGATCGCCGCGCGGGCGTCCGGCGTTCGGTTCGCCTACCGCCCGGGGATTCCGGTCCTCGAGGACGCCGACCTCGAGATCCGCCGCGCCGAGGTCGTCGCCCTCGAGGGTCCGAACGGGTCGGGGAAGACGACGCTCGCGAAGATCGTCGCCGGCCTGCTCGAGCCGAATGCCGGCACGGTCGACCGCGCGGGCCGGGCCGGCTACCTGCTCCAGGACCCTGGCCGCTACCTCGTGCGCGAGCGCGTCCTCGACGAGGTGGCGCTCGCCGTCGGCGGCGACGCGGATCGCGCCTGCGCCGCGCTCGCTCGCGTCGGGCTCGAGTGGGCGGCCGACCGTCACCCGCGTGACCTCTCGAGCGGTGAGCGCGAGCGCCTCGGCCTCGCCGCCGTCGCCGTCGCCGAGCCCGACCTCCTCGTGCTCGACGAACCGACGCGCGGCATCGACCCGGATCGCAAGCACGAGATCGGTGAGTGGCTCTTCTCCTACGCGGCGGCCGGCCACGGCGTCCTCGTCGTGACGCACGACCACGGGTTCCCGGCGCACCGCCGCGTCGCGCTTGCCGAGGAGGTCGAGGTTGCTGTCTAGGGGGGACGGGGGGAGCGTCGATCGCGGCCGCGGCAGCTCGGACTTTCGTCCGCCGCGCCTTCCCGGTGGGGTGCTCTTCACGTGCGCCGCCGTCGCGTTCGTCTCGGCGGTATGGGCGGCGCTCGACCCCGCTCGCGGCGCCTTCGCAGTCCTGCTCGCCGCCCTCGCCGTTCTGGCGGCCGGGGCCGCGTGGCTCGAGCGCGATCCCGGTTCGGTGAAGGATCTGACGCTCGTCGCGACGCTGGGCGGTCTCGCTGCGGCGGGGCGCATCCTCTTCGCCCCCGTCCCGAACGTCCAGCCCGTGACCGTGATCGTGGCGGCGGCCGGCGTTGCGCTGGGCCCGCGGCGGGGCTTTGCGGTCGGCGCGCTCGCTGCCCTCGCGTCCAACTTCTTCCTCGGCCAGGGCCCGCACACGCCCTGGCAGATGCTCTCTTGGGGCGCCTGCGGCGTCGCAGCGGGGCTCGCGCGCCGCTTTCTCACGCGCCGCGTCCCGTTTGCGCTCTTCTGCTTCGCCCTCGGCTTCGCTTACGGCGTTCCGATGGATCTCTGGCACTGGTACGGCTTCCTACGCGATTGGCCGGTTACCTACGTGCTCGGCGCCGGCTTCGCGTTCAACGTCGCGCACGCGTGCGGGAACCTCGTCCTCGCGCTCGTTGCCGGCCCGGAGCTTCGCCGCGTGCTCGACCGGTACGATCGCCGCCTCCGGACCGAGATCGCATGGGCGTAAGCCGCGAGAAGCTCCTGTTCCTGGCCGCGTTCGCCGGCACGCTCGCGCTCGCCGTCCCCGCCGGCGCCGGGATCGGAGACGGGGCGCGCTACCTCCGCGGCCAGCAGAACCGCGACGGCGGGTTCGGGGAGCCGGGGGCGCGTTCGGACGCGAACCTCACCGCATGGGCGATCCTCGGCCTTCGCGCGAGCGGTCGCTGGCCGGCGCGCCGGGAGGCGGCGGCCGACTACCTGGTCGACGCGCGCGACGCGGACGTGACCGACCTCGAGCTTCGCGTCCTCGCGCTCGACGCTCTGCGGCGCGGCGTCGGCTCCCTCGCTCGCCGTCTCGCCGCGCAGCGCCGCGACAACGGGCGGATCGGGGGGAGCGTGAACGCGACCATCTGGGGTGTCATCGCGCTTCGAGCGGCGGGCCGGCCGGCAGGAAGGCGCTCGATCCGGTACCTGCGGCGAGCGCAGCGGCCGAGCGGCGGCTGGAGCTGGGCGGCGGGCGGAAGCGCCGATACGGACGACACCGCCGCGGCGATCCAGGCGCTCCGGGCCGTCGGCGTCGGTGCGCGCTCGCGTCCGATCAATCGCGCCGTCCGCTTCCTCCGCCGCCAGCAGAACCGTGACGGCGGCTTCGAGCTCCTCGGCGGCCGGGGGTCAAACGTGCAATCGACCGCTTGGGCGATCCAGGCGCTCGTCGCCGCCCGCAGGGCGCCCGGCCTCGCCGCGCTCCGCTACGTCCGTCGACTCCAGCGGGCGAACGGGAGCTTCCGCTACAGCGCGGCCTACTCGACGACGCCGGTCTGGGTCACCGCCCAGGTGTTGCCGGCGCTCGCGCAGCGCCCGTTTCCGCTCCGCTAAGCGGATCGGAACCCCGCCTTCCGCTGGCGAGAAGATCGACCGTCGCTCGCGTCGCAGAGGCGCACACGATTCGCGCGGACGGCGAGGGCTCGAGTCGCGGCGTACGCCCGGCGCTAGCATCGGCTCGATGGCCGTCGCGTCGCTCGAGCAGTACCTCGCCGATCTGAATCCCGCCCAGCGGGAGGCCGTGCTCGCGACCGAGGGGCCGGTGCTCGTGGTCGCCGGCGCGGGGTCCGGGAAGACGCGCGTCCTCACGCATCGAATCGTCCACCTGATGAAGGCGGCGGGCGCGAAGCCGCACGAGATCCTCGCGATCACATTCACGAACAAGGCGGCCGGCGAGATGAAGCGCCGCGTCGAGGAGCTCGCGGGCGAGATCGCGCGGACGATGTGGGTGATGACGTTCCACGCCGCCTGCGGGCGAATCCTCCGTCGCGAGGCTCCCCGGCTCGGCTATCGCTCGAACTTCACCATCTACGACCAGGGCGACCAGGTCCGCCTGGTCAAGAACTGCCTCGAGGAGCTCGAGCGCGACCCGAAGCGGTTCGCGCCGCGCGGGATTCACGCGCAGATCTCGATGGCGAAGAACCGGCTGGTCGGGCCCGACGACTATCGAAGCCGGGTCGCCTCCTTCTACGACCAGACCGTCGCCGACGTCTACGACCTCTACCAGCGGCGGCTCTTCGCGTCGAACGCGCTCGACTTCGACGACCTCCTAATGCTCACCGTAACCGTCCTCGAGCGGTTTCCGGAGGCGGCCGAGCGCTGGCAGAAGGGCTTCCGCTACGTCCTCGTCGACGAGTACCAGGACACGAACCACTCGCAGTACCGGCTCCTCCAGCTCCTGGCCTGGAAGCATCGAAACGTCTTCGCCGTCGGCGACCCTGACCAGTCCATCTATGCCTTCCGCGGTGCCGACATTCGGAACGTGCTCGAGTTCGAGCGCGACTTCGGCGGGGCACAGGTCATCCCGCTCGAGCAGAACTACCGCTCGACGAACCGGATCCTCCGCGCGGCCAACGCGGTCATCGCGCACAACCGAGAGCGGAAGCCGAAGAACCTCTGGAGCGAGCTGGGCGAGGGAGAGCCGGTACGCGTCGTCGAGGTCGAGGACGAGCACGCGGAAGCGCGATTCGTCGCCGCCGAGCTCGCACAGCTCCTCGACGAGGGCCACGCAGGCGCCGAGCTCGCCGTCTTCTACCGGACGAACGCTCAGTCGCGCGTGATCGAGGATGTCCTCGTTCGCCAGGAAATCGCGTATCAGGTGATCGGCGGGCCGCGTTTCTACGAGCGGGCCGAGGTCAAGGACGCGCTCGCCTACCTCCAGGTTCTCGACAATGCCGCCGACGCGGTCTCGCTCGCACGGATCGCGAACCGTCCCCGGCGCGGGATCGGCGACACGACGCTCGCGCGGCTCGCCGCGTTCGCGGACGCCCAGGAGATCACACTACGGGAGTCGCTCGAGCGGGCGGACGAGGCGGGCGTCGGGACGGCATCGCTTCGCAACGTCGGGAAGCTGCGAGCGCTCCTCGGCTCCCTCACGGAGGCAGCGGCGACGCTCTCGGTTCCGGAGCTCGTCGAGCGCGTGCTCGGCGAGAGCGGCTACCTCGAGGCCCTCGAGGCCGAGCGGACGATCGAGGCGCAGGGCCGGGTCGAGAACCTGGGCGAGCTCGTCGGCGTCGCACGCGAGTACCAGGAATCGGCGGCCGAGCCGACCCTGTCGGAGTTCCTCCAGCAGATCTCGCTCTTCTCGGATCAAGACGAGCTGACGGACGAGGGTGGCAAGGTCACGCTCATGACCCTTCACAACGCGAAGGGGCTCGAGTTTCGCGCCGTGTTCCTCGTCGGGATGGAAGAGGGGGTGTTTCCGCACGCGCGCTCGCTCGAGGAGCAGGGGCTCGAGGAGGAGCGGCGTCTCTGCTACGTCGGACTGACGCGCGCGCGTGACCGCCTCACGCTCACCCACGCGGCGGCGCGCTCGCTTTGGGGCTCGCGCTCGTACAACCTCCCGAGCCGCTTCCTCGACGAGCTTCCCCAAGAGGAGATCCTCCGCGACCGGCTGCGGCCGGCGTCGTGGTCGGGCTACGGGGCGCCGACCGTCTCCGTTCGGGCGCGGGGCGACATTCCCGAGCTCGAGACGGGCGACGCCGTCCGCCACTCGACGCTCGGCGAGGGCGTCGTCACTCGGATCGAGTCCGACGGAACCGTCACCGTTCGCTTCGCTGACGACGCGACCGAGCGGCGACTGGTGTTGGAGTACGCCCCGCTCGAGCGGCTGGCGCGGTGAGATTTACCGGACGCTTACAGCTCCAGCCTCCGCCTGGCGCGCGTTACGGCAGAATTACGAGCGGGTCGGTGACGAAGCTCGCGCTCGTCTTGGGGGTTCTCGCTTCGCTCGCCCTCGCGCCGGTGGCGGAGGGCGCGACGCGTCACTACTGGATCCAGGCAGACCCGGTCACGTGGAACGTCGTCCCGAGCGAACGCGACCCGGTCAGCGGTCGCACCTTCACGCCGGAGGAGACGACCATGCAGACGGTCGTCTACCGCTCGTACACGCGGAACTTCCGCCGCCGTCTCCGCGGCGGAATCCCCGGTCCCCTCATCCGTGCGCGCGTCGGCGACACCGTCCTCGTCCACTTCCGGAACATGGACACGACGACCGGGCGGCCCCACTCGATGCACTTCCACGGCTTCTTCTACCAGTTCCGCTCGGACGGGTCGTTCATCCCCGGGGTCTCCGGGCCGGCCTCGAACGTCCGCCCGATGCACACGGTCACGTACCGGTTGATCGCCCGCCGGAGCTCGCGCGGCGTCTGGACGTACCACGACCACTCGTCGACGATGATGGAGTCGATCGGCGGCGGGATGTACGGCGCGATCTCCATCCTCGGGCGGCGTGAGCGCCGCGCCGACCACGAGAACGTCGTCTTCTTCTCGAGCCACCTGGGGTTTCATACGGTCAACGGGCGCGCGTTCATCGGGAACACGCCGACCTTCCACGCGCGCGTCGGGGACCTCGTCCAATGGGACGTGCTCGCGATCGGCGACGAGTTCCACACGTTCCACCTCCACGGGCACCGGTGGCGGTTCGCCGGCGAGTTCATCGACAACCGGACCGTTGGCCCGGCCGAGAGCTTCCGCGTCCGCATCCGCGAGGACGTTCCCGGCGCCTGGCTCTACCACTGCCATGTCGAGTTCCACCAGGCGAACGG
>JALZGN010000232.1 GCA_030861005.1 Actinomycetota bacterium | reverse complement strand
TCCCCACGGTCGATCCGCCCGGCGCCGCAGCGCAACCCGAACTCCTCGCGGCGGCGATGGCCCGCCTCGCCGAGGACGACGCATGGCGGCGTCGCGCGTCCGAGGAGGCGCGGCGCGAAGGGTCGCGCGAGTCGTTCTCGGCGCTCGCGGACTCGCTCGAGCGGGACGTCTACCGCCGGGTCGTCTCGCGCCGTCGCCGCGCGTCCCGCGCCGACCCGCTTGCCGACCGGCCTCTCGTCCTTTGCGACCTCCACATGCACACCGAGCACTCCTACGACTGCTCCGTTCCGATCGCCGACCTCCTGCACCACGCCGAGGCGAAGGGCCTCGGCGCCGTCGCGATCACCGACCACAACGTCTTCCGCGGCGCGCGCGAGGCGCGCGAGCTCGTCCGCGGGACCGACCTCGTCGTCATCCCCGGTGAAGAGGTGAAGACGACCGCCGGGGAGGTGATCGGCCTCTTCCTGAGCGAGGAGATCCCGAGCGGAATGTCGATGGCGGAGACGATCTCCGCGATCCGCGAGCAGGGCGGGCTCGTTTACCTCCCCCACCCGTTCGACCGGTTGCACTCGATCCCCGACGCACGAACGCTCCACCGCCACCTGAACGAGATCGACGTCTTCGAGGTCTACAACGCGAAGCTCCTCCTCGACGGCTTCAACGACGAGGCGCTCCGCTTCGCTCGGAAGTACAACGTGACGATGGGCGCTGGCTCGGACGCGCACGTCGTCCAGGCGATCGGAACCGGCGCGCTTCGGATGCGCGCGTTCGAGACGCCGGAGGAGTTCCTGATCAGCCTTCGATCGGCGGAGATCCTGCGCCGCCCCAAGTCGCTCGTCTACCTCCAGGGACTCAAGTGGACGGCAGGGATTCGCGCGCGGGGGCGCGAATCCCTAGCGAGAACGCCCTCGGCGAACCGTTAGGGATTCGCCGAGGGCGAATCCCAGTGCCGGCCTCCGCCAACGACATCTCCGAGCGCTACCTGAAGAAGGCGATCGCCGAGATGAACGAGCTCGGGCACGAGATCGCCGAAGCGGCGGGATCCGAACGCGCGCCCGTCCTCGGCTCCGGTCACCCGCTCGCCGAGATCTTCCTCTTGAAGCACCGACCGCAGATCGCCGAGATCCACGAGGGCGTCGCTTTCTTCGGCCGCGCAGGGCAAGCGATCCTGAAGTCGCTCCAACGGCTCCGCGTCGACCCCACGGCCGTCTACGGGACGAACTGCCTCAAGTACGAGGGCGAGGAGGAAGAGGAAGCGCTCCGCTTTCTCCTTCGCGAGCTCCACGTCGTCCAGCCCAAGGTCGTGGTCGTCATGGGGCAAGATGCGCTCGCGTGCCTGAACGCCGTCCAGTTCCCCCTGGCGACCGAGGTGGAAGCGAGGCCGGGGGAGATCCAGAGGTTCACGCCGACGGTCGAGGCCCTCGTGTGCCCCGACATCGACGCGGCGCTGGACGAGCAGCCGGCGAAGCGGTCGTTTTGGAACGCCTTCAAGGCCGTCGGGCCGTGGTGGTCCGAGCTGCCGCCGTACTAGCGGTCGGGATCGCGCTCGGAACCTACTCGGCGGTCGCCGACCGCTTCCCGGCGCTCCCCGACTGGGGGGACGTCGCCTTTCTCGCGCTCGTCGTCATGCCCGCGATGTTCGCCCTCGTCTGGCTCGCGCTCCCGTTCCGCGAGCCCCTTGGCCCCGCCGGCCTGGGAGTCGCCGCCCTCGTGCTCGCCCTCCTCGCCGTTCTGCTCTCGGTGGCCGAGTTCGCGATCGCCGCGAACTTCGCGAAGCTCGCCGCCGCCACGGTCGTCGGCTGGTGGTTCCTGAGCTTCTTCGAGGCGCCGACTTGGGTCGTCCTCGTCGCCCTCCTCATCATCCCCGTCGACCTCTACTCGGTCGCGCGCGGGCCGACAAGAGAGATCACCGAGAACCAGCCGCAGGTCTTCGACGCTCTCTCGGTCTTCATGCGGATCCTCGGCGAGAAGACCTCTGCTCAGCTCGGCCTTCCCGACGTCCTCTTCTTCGCCCTCTTCCTCGGCGCGACTGTCCGCTTCACCCTCCGCACGGCGCCGACCTGGCTCCTCATGACGCTCTCCTTCGGTGCCACCCTCGCCATCGCGGTCGCGAGCGACCGGGCGGGCGTCGCGGCGCTGCCGCTCCTTTCCGCCGCCTTCGTCATCGTCAACGCCGACCTCCTTTGGCGAGAGCGCCGGAGGTGGTCGGAGGGGAAGATCAGCGAGTGAAGAGCGCGACCGTCTCCACGTGCGGCGTGTGCGGGAACATGTCTACCGGGCGGGCACGCTCGAGGCGGTACCCCCAGTCGCGCACGAGCTCCTTCGCGTTCCCGGCGAGCGTCGTGGGATTGCAGGAGACGTAGACGAGGCGCGGCGCCTCGAGCGCGGCGATGCGACGGAGGGCCTTCGGCGCGACCCCCGCGCGCGGCGGGTCGACGACGACCACGTCGGGCGGCCCGGCGCGGTCCGAGAGCTCCGCGATCGAGGCGGCGACGTCGCCGGCGAAGAAGGCGGCGTTCGCGACCCCGTTCAGCGCCGCGTTCTCGAGCGCGCAGGCGACCGATTCCTCGGAAGCCTCGACCCCCCAGACGGTGAGCGCATCCGCCGCGATCGCGAGACCGATCGTGCCGATTCCGCAGTAGAGGTCGTAGACGGTCTCCTCGCGCGAGAGGCCTGCGTACTCGATCGCAACGCGATAGAGCGCTTCGCACATCGCGGTGTTCGTCTGTAGAAACGCGTTCGGCCGAACGCGGAAGCGCAGGCCGAGGAGATTCTCCTCGATCCACGGCTCGCCCCAGAGGAGGCGCGTCGGGACGTTTGCCACCTCGGCGGGGCGGTCGTTGACGCCCCAGTGGATCGAGCGGACTTCGGGGAAGCGCTTCAGGGCAGCGACCAACCGCTCCTCGCCGGCAAGCTCGCCGGGCGCCGTGACGAGCGTGACGAGCGCCTGGCCGGTGTTCCGTCCCTCGCGGACGACGAGGTGTCGCAGGTACCCCTCCTGCGTCTCCTGGTCGTAGGCGCAGAGCCCCTCGGCGCGTGCCCACGCGCGAACGGTGTTTCGGATCGCGTTTCCGACGTCGGTCGTGAGCCAGCAGCGGTCGACGTCGAGGACGTCGTCCCAGCGCCCGGCCTTGTGGAGGCCGAGCCCCGCGCCGACCGGGGTCGTCGTGAACGAGTACTCGAGCCTGTTCCGGTAGCCGAAGATCGACTCGGCCGGCACCGCGGGCTCGAGCTCGACGTCGCCGAGGCCGCCGATCCGGGAGAGCGCGTCGCGGACCTGCGCGGCCTTTGCGGCGAGCTGAGCCTCGTAGGCGAGATCCTGGAAGCGGCAGCCGCCGCAGGCGGGATAGTGAGCGCACGGAGCCTCGACGCGGGACGAGCCGCGCTCGACCACCTCAAGCGCGAGCGCTTCCGCGTGGCTTCGCTTCACCTTCGTGATCCGCGCGCGAACGGTGTCGCCCGGGAGCCCGCGCCGGACGAAGACGACGAAGCCGTTCAGGCGTGCGACGCCGTTCCCCCCGTAGGCGAGCGAGTCGACTCGGAGCTCGAGCTCTTCCCCGCGGGCGACGGGCGCGGCCACTCGTCCAGTTTAGGCCGGTGACGGTGGGACGCCGTTGCTCGGGCGCGGGGCCGGCGAGCTCGGCGGGTCGGATCCTCGTTGGAAGACTGCTACGCGAGCGGCGTCACGTAGATCGTCCGGCGGCGCGGCCCGTCGAACTCGCAGAAGAAGATTCCCTGCCACGTTCCGAGCGCGAGGTCGCCCGCGCGAAGCGGCACGAGGACCGACGTCGCGGTGAGCGCGGCGCGAACGTGCGAGGGCGCGTTCTCCTCCCCCGCCTCGACGTGCTCCCAGCCCCACTCCTCCCCCACGATCCGCTCGAGGGCCCGCTCGAGGTCGCGCGCGACGGCGGGGTCGGCGTGCTCCTGCACGACCACACCCGCCGTCGTGTGCGGGACGTAGACGAGCGCCGCCGCGGCGTCGCCCGCGCCGGCGATCGCCTCGCGAACCTGGCTCGTCACGTCGAGCGCCTGCGTCCTGCGCTCGGTCCTGACTTCGAACTCCCGCAGCACCGGCCGGTATCGTACGCCGCCGATGACGACCGCCTCACTCGGAAGCGGCACGGTGGACGCGTACCGCGAGGAGGCGGACCGGTTCCTCGCCGAGCTCGACGAGGAGCACTATGTTCACTTCGCCGGGCACAAGGCGAGCCTCGACCTCGCCCCCGTCTACGATCGCCACGCCGACCTCTTCACGCCGGACGCCTACCGGGGCCTCGACGCGGCGGCGCGCGACGGCCTCGCGACCGCCGAGCTTCGGCGCTTCGCCGCGGAGGGGTACATCGGCCAGCGAACGCGGGCCGCCCGCGAGGACATCGCGCGCCTCGAAGCCTCTCTCTCGGCGACCGTCGACGGCGAGGAAGTCCCCTACCGCCTCTTCCGCACCGCGGTCGCGAACGAGCCCGACCGGGTGCGGCGCGACCGGCTCGAGAGCACGCGTGCCGAGCTCGCGGAGGAGCATCTCAATCCGCTGCACGCACACGTCCTCGAGCTCATGCACGAGGGCGCGGGCGAGCTGGGTGCGGCGACCTACCGCGAGCTCTACGAGGGCTTCGGATATCCGCTCGCGGATCTTGCGGCGGAGTGCGAGCGGCTCCTCGTCGCGACCGAGGACGTGTACGTGCGCTCGATGACCGCGCTCTTCCGGGCACGGCTCGGAATGACGCTCGAGGAGGCGCGGCGACCGGACGTCCTGCGCCTCTTTCGCGCCGCCGACTGGGACGCGGGCTTTCGCGCCGCCGCCATGCTCCCCGCCCTCACGGGCACGCTGGGCGAGCTCGGCATCGACCTCGCCAACCAGCCCAACGTCCACCTCGACGTCGAGCCGCGCCCGCAGAAGACGCCGCGCGCGTTCTGCGCGCCGATCGAGGTGCCTGGCCGCGTGATCCTCGTCATCCAGCCGATGGGCGGACCCGACGATTGGCACGCGCTGTTCCACGAGGCGGGTCACACGGAGCACTTCGCGCACACCTCCGCCGACCTCCCATTCGAGGCGCGCCGCCTCGGTGACAACGCCCTCACCGAGGGCTGGGCGACGCTGCTCGAGCTCCTCGTCGACGACCCGGTCTGGCTCGCACGACGGCTGGACTTCGGCCGCCCCCACGACTTCGCCGGCGAGGCGGCGACCGTCCGGCTCTACCTCGTGCGACGCTACGCGGCGAAGCTCCTCTACGAGCTCGAGCTCCACGCGGATGGCGACCTCGACCCGATGCGCGAGCGCTACTCGGAGGTCCTCGCGGACGCGACCAAGATCGAGCCCTCGAAGACCGACTTCCTCTCCGACGTCGACGACGGGTTCTACGTCACGAACTACCTGCGCTCGTGGGCGTTCGAGGCCCAGATCCGCGCCTTCCTCCGCGAGGAGTTCGGCTCGGCGTGGTTCAGTCGCCGCGAGGCGGGGTCGCTTCTCCGGGAGCTCTGGCACGAGGGGCAGCGGCTGAGCGCGGACGAGCTCCTCCGCGAGGTGACGGGAGGGAACCTCCAGTTGGAGTCGGTGATCGAGCGCAGCGCCGAGCCGCTTCGTCTGTGAGGCGCGTCGTCATCGCCGGCGCCGCCGGCCGCGACTTCCACAACTTCAACGTCGTCTTCCGGGCGAGCGACGACGTCGAGGTCGTCGCGTTCACGGCGACGCAGATCCCGGACATCGACGGACGCGTCTACCCGCCGGCGCTCGCGGGGCCCCGGTATCCAAGTGGGATTCCGATCGTCGCCGAGAGCGACCTGCGCGAGCTGGTCGCCCGTGAGGGGGTCGACGAGGTCGTCTTCGCCTACTCGGATGTCTCGCACGAGCACGTGATGCACGTCGCCTCGATCGCACTCGCGGCCGGCGCCGACTACCGGCTGCTCGGCCCGCGCGCGACCGAGCTTCGCTCCTCGAAACCGACGGTGGCGATCTGCGCCGTCCGAACGGGTTCGGGGAAGAGCCAGACGACGCGCCACGTCGCGCGCGTACTTCGGGAGTCCGGGCACCGGGTCGCCGTCCTTCGCCACCCGATGCCGTACGGCGATCTCGCACGCCAGGCGGTGCAGCGGTTCGAGCGCTACGAGGACCTCGATGCGGCCGACTGCACGATCGAGGAGCGCGAGGAGTACGAGCCCCACCTCAGGGAGGGGAACCTCGTGTTCGCGGGCGTCGACTACGAGCGAATCCTCCGCCGGGCCGAGGAGGAGGCGGACGTCGTCGTCTGGGACGGCGGCAACAACGACATGCCGTTCATCGCCCCTGACCTCCACGTCGTCGTCTGCGACCCGCACCGCGCGGGGCACGAGCGCACGTACCACCCGGGCGAGGCGAACGTCCGCGCGGCTGACGTCTGCGTTGTGAACAAGGTCGATAGCGCACCGCCCGGGACGGTCGAGGCCGTCGTCCACTCGATCAGGGAGCTCAACCCACGCGCCGAGATCGTCCGCGCGGCCTCGCCCTTCGAGGTCGAGGGCGACGCGGAGGCGCTCCGCGGCAAGCGAGTGCTCGCGGTCGAGGACGGCCCAACCCTGACGCACGGCGAGATGTCGTACGGCGCCGCCGTGCTCGCCGCGCGGGCGCACGGCGCCGCGGCCCTCGTCGACCCCAGGCCCTTCGCACGCGGCTCCATCGCCGAAACCCTCGCGCGCTACCCGCACGTGCGGAACCTCCTCCCCGCGGTCGGCTACGGGGACGCCCAGATCGACGACCTGCGCGAGACGATCGCCCGCGCGGACGTCGACGTCGTCCTGATCGGCACGCCGATCGACCTGCGGCGGGTCATCGACTTCGACAAGCCGGCCCTGCGCGTCACGTACCGGCTCGAGGAGATCGGCGAACCCACCCTCGCGGGAATCCTCCGCGCCCGCGGGATCGCCGCTGCCGAGCCAGCCCTCGCGTGACCGGGTGCCCTCGTCGCGCGGCCTGACGGTCGTCGCGCTCGGCGGGAACGCCCTCCTGCGCGCGGGCGAGCGCGGGACGGCCGCCGAGCAGCGCGCCAACCTGGCCGAGACGTTCGCGACGATCGCGCCCCTCCTGTCCGACGGCCCCCTCGTCGTGACGCACGGAAACGGTCCCCAGGTCGGGAACGAGCTCCTCCGCCAGGAGCTCGCGAGTGCGGAGGCGCCGCCGCTCCCGCTCTACCTCGCGGTCGCGCAGACGCAGGCCGAGATCGGAGCGCTGATCGCGGCCGAGCTGCCGGTAGCGAGCGGGCGAAGCGCGGTCGTCCTGCTCACGCGCGTCGTCGTCGACGAGGGGGACCCCGCGTTCGCGGCCCCGACGAAGCCGGTTGGCCCCTTCTACGACGAGCCGCGCGCGCGCGAGCTCGAACGCGAGCGAGGGTGGGCGCTCGTCGAGGACGCGGGCCGCGGCTGGCGGCGCGTCGTCCCATCGCCCCGGCCGCTCGAGGTCGTCGAGCTCGAGGGCATCCGGACGATCGTCGCGTCGGGAACCGCGGCGGTCGCCGTTGGCGGCGGCGGGATCCCGGTTGTCCGCCGCGACGGGCGCTACGACGGAGTCGACGCCGTAATCGACAAGGATCTCGCCTCGGCGCTCGCCGCGACCGGGCTCGCGGCCGAGCGCCTCCTCATCCTGACGCAGGTTCCCGCCGTCTTTCGCGACTACGACGCCGGGGAGCGGACGCCGATCGGAGAGCTCCGGCCGGGGCGCGACGACGCGATCCTCGCCGACCTTCCGGCGGGAAGCATGCGCCCGAAGGTTGACGCCGCGTTCGCGTTCGTCCGCGAGACGGGCGGCGAGGCTCTCATCACGAGCGCCGATGCGCTGAAAAACGCCGAAGCCGGGACCCGAATCGTCCCGGCTTCGGCTCCGTGAGCTCTCGGTCGGCGGGACTCGCCGCTTCGGCCTGCGCTACGACTGGCGCGTGCCGCTGCCCTCGATCGTCTTCTGGCTCGAGGTGCCGACCTGGATCCGCTTCGGCTTCTGCTCCTCGGGCTTCGGAACCCGGACCTCGAGGACGCCGTTGCGGTAGTCCGCGTTGATCGCCTCCTCGTTCACGCCCTGCGGCAACGTGACGCTCCGCGAGAACGTGCCGAAGCGGCGCTCATAGCGATAGAAGCGGTCGCCGGAGGTCTCCTGCGTCCGCTCGCGCTCGCCGCTCACCGTGAGGACGTTGTCGTCGAGCTCCACGGCGATCTTCTCCTCCGGGATCCCGGGGAGGTCGAATGCGAGGACGAGCTCGTTTTCGGTCTCCCACGCGTCGACGGCGGGAAGCCAGGTCGAGGACTGGCCGTCACCGCCGCCTCCGGTGGGGGCGCTCCCCGTCATCTGGTTCATCCACCGCCCCATCTCGTTCTGAAGGGCGGCGAGCTCACGGAACGGCTCCCAACGCACAAGTGCCATCGCAACCCCTCCTTTTGCTTGTTTCTGTCCCTGCTCCTCGGGACTTTATTACCCAGCGAGAATAAAACCTAAGCCTCTAGTTGTCAAGGAAGCCGAGGAAGTACCATCCCGCGGTGGTCTCCGCCCAGCTCAAGGGTCGCGACTTCCTGCGCGTGAACGACTGGGAGCCGGACGAGCTTCGAGCCGTGCTTGATCTTGCCGATCGCCTCAAGGCGAGGCGTCGCAAGCGGGCCGAGGACCGACTTCTGGACGGGCGGACGCTCGGGATGATCTTCCAAAAGCCTTCGACACGAACCCGCGTGAGCTTCGAGGTCGGGATCGCCGAGCTCGGCGGGACGGGCCTCCACCTCTCGGCGAGCGATCTGCAGCTCGGCCGCGGGGAGACGATCCGTGACACGGGCGTCGTTCTCTCGCGCTACCTCGACGCGATCATGATCCGGACGTTCAGACAGGCCGACGTCGACGCACTCGCGGAGCACGCCGACGTGCCGGTGATCAACGGGCTGACGGACGAGTTCCATCCCTGCCAGGCGCTCGCCGACGTGATGACGATCCGGGAGCGCTTCGGCAGCCTCGACGGCGTCCGCGTCGCGTACCTGGGCGACGGGAACAACGTCTGCCACTCGCTCATGGTCGCCTGTGCCAAGCTCGGGCTGCGGTTCGTTGCCGCGACACCGGCGGCCTACCGGCCGAGCGACGAGGTCGTCGCGTGGGCACGGGCGGCGGCGGAGGGGTCGGGCGGCTCCGTCGCGGTCGTGGACGACCCGGCGGAGGCCGCGCGCGGCGCAGACGTCCTCTACACCGACGTCTGGACGAGCATGGGCCAGGACGAGGAGCGCGAACGGCGCCTGCGTGACCTGGACCCGTTCCGGATCGACGAGGGAGTGCTCCGCCTGGCCTCCGAGCGCGGCGTCGTCATGCACTGCCTGCCTGCGCACTACGGCGAGGAGGTGACCGAGGCGATCCTCCACGGCCCCCGCTCGGCCGCATGGGACCAGGCCGAGAACCGGCTCCACGCGCAGAAGGCCCTGATGGCGCTCGTCATCCCGTAGCCGCGCGCGCGATGCTGCCGCTCAAGGACAACGTCCCGACGCGCGTCTTCCCCGTCCTCACCGTCGCGCTCATCGTCGCGAACGTCCTCGTCTGGCTCCTCTACGAGGACGCGGGCGAGGGGAGGGGATTCGTCGCCTCGGTGACCGAGGGCGCGTACCAGCCGTGCGAGGTGGAGGGGTCCTGTGAGCAGATCGGCTACGGATGGCCGGTCAACGTCTTCACCTCGATGTTCATGCATGCGGACTGGATGCACCTGATCGGGAACATGCTCTTCCTCTGGATCTTCGGAAACAACGTCGAGGACACGCTCGGACGCGTCCGGTTCGTCGCTTTCTACCTCCTCGGGGGCGTCGTCGCGACCGCGCTTCAGACCGTCGTCACGCTCGGATACGGAAGCGAGCAGGCGGCCGAAGTGCCGAACCTCGGCGCGAGCGGTGCGATCGCGGCCGTCCTCGGCGCGTACATCATCCTCCACCCCGGCGGAAGCGTCCTCACATGGATCGCGCCCATCTTCATCTTTCCGATCCCCGCCGTCCTCTACCTCGGCCTCTGGTTCGTCTTCCAGCTCATCGAGGGCGGGTACTCGTTCACGCATCCCGAGGAGGGCGGCGGCGTCGCGTACTTCGCCCACATCGGCGGCTTCGCGTTCGGCTTTCTCGCGATCAAGTTCTTCTCGGCCGGGCGCCCGCGGCCGCTGCGACCGTCGTATTGACGGAGTTCGAGGAGCACGTGCAGCGCGCGGTCGGCTCGCTGCCCCCCGACCTTCGGCGTGCGATGTCGAACGTCGAGATCGTCGTCGAGGAGGAGAACGCCGAGGACGCCGACCTCTTCGGCCTTTATCTCGGCGTCCCGCTCACCGACCGCGACTCGGGCTACTCCGGCGTCCTCCCGGACAGGATCGCGATCTACCGGCGCCCGCTCGAGGAGGAGTACGGAGACGACCCCGCCCTGCTCGAGGAGGAGATCCGTATCACCGTCCTCCACGAGATCGCCCACCACTTCGGGATCGACGAGGACCGCCTGGACGAGCTCGGCTGGAGCTAGCCTCTCTCGACGCATGGACCTGACACGGCCGAAAGTGCTCGCACTCGTCCTCGCCGGCGGCGAGGGCGGGCGCCTCGATGTCCTGACCGCCGAGCGCGCGAAGCCGGCGCTCCCGTTCGCGGGCGTCTACCGCCTGATCGACTTCGCGCTCTCGAACTGCCGCCACAGCGGCATCGGCGACGTGTGGGTGGTTCAGCAGTACGAGCCCCACTCGCTGACGGAGCACCTTGCGAACGGAAGGCCATGGGACCTCGACCGAACGCATGGCGGGCTACGCGTCCTGCACCCCCACCTGGGGCGGGAGGAGAGCGGTTGGTATCGCGGGAACGCGGACGCGATCTACCGGAGCAAGGAGGACATCCGCGACTTTCGCCCGGAGCTCGTCCTCGTGCTCTCCGCCGATCATGTCTACCGGCTCGACTACAGCCGCGTCGTGGCCGCCCATCGCGACCACGGCGCCGACGCGACCCTCGTCACGGCGCCCGTCACCGATGCCGAGGCGAGTCGGTTCGGCGTCGTGCAGATCGCCGAGGACGGCCGGATCCTCGACTACGCCTACAAGCCCGAGGAACCGGTCGGCAACGTCGTCGCGACCGAGGTCTTCCTGTTCGAGGCGGACGCGCTCCTCGACTCGCTCGACCAGCTCGCCGACGATGCCCCGGACGACTCCGGGCTCGCCGACCTCGGCGACGAGGTCCTGCCCCGGCTCGTTCGCGAGGGACGGGCGCGCGAGTACCGGCTCGACGGGTACTGGCGCGACGTCGGCACCGTCGAGAGCTACTGGGAGGCGCACATGGAGCTCCTCGCCGCCGACCCGCCGATCGAGCTGGACGATCCGGGCTGGCCGATTCTCACCTGGTCGACGCACCCCCCGCCGGCGCGAATCGAGACTTCGGCCAGGATCGAGGACGCCCTCGTCTCGCCGGGGTCCTCGATTCGCGGTCGGGTCGTCCGCTCCGTGATCGGCCCCGGCGCCGTCGTCGAGGAGGGCGCCGAGGTGCGCGACTCGGTCCTCCTCGAGCGCGCGGTCGTCGGTTCCGGCGCCCGCGTCGTCCGCGCAATCGTGGACGCGGAGGCGGCGATCGAGGCGGACGCGCGTGTGGGCGCCGAAGGCGAGGAGATCGCCCTCGTCGGGATGCGTGCGGCCGTCGCGAGGGGACGAGTGGTCGCGCCCGACGCGCGCGTCGAGCCGGTTTCCGCCTGAAGACGGAAAGGTCGGACGGGCTCGCTCGCCTCGCTCCCCGCTACCGTGCCTAGGCTCCGTGCCGACCGCCTGCTACCGCTTCCTGACGACCTGGATCCTCGACGCTCCGCGGGACGCGATCTGGGAGGCGATCTACTGCGTCGAGAAGTGGCCCGAGTGGTGGCGGGGCGTCGAGGCCGTCGAGAAGCTCGACGGGGGCGACGAGAACGGGCTCGGGAGCGTCTACCGGCACCGGTGGCGAAGCCGGCTTCCCTACACCATCGGGTTCGACATGCGGACGACCCGGATCGAAGCGCCGTTCCTGCTCGAGGGCGAGGCGCGCGGCGAGCTCGAGGGCGTCGGCCGCTGGCGCTTCTACGAGGGCGACGCCGCCGCGGTGACGTACGAGTGGCGGGTCCGGACGACGCGAGCGTGGATGAACGCGCTTACACCGGTGGGACGGCCCGTCTTCGTCTGGAGCCACAACGTCGTCATGGGATGGGGCGGCGAGTGTCTCGCCAGGCGCCTCGGCGCGCCGCTCCTGGCGCGAACCTAGGACCGGCGTGAGGATCATCGCCGCCCTCCTCGCCTTGCTCGCGCTCGTCGTCGGCTGCGGATCGGGCGAAGAGACACGCGTACCGAAGCTGCCGCCGGCCGCGGTCGCGAGGGTGGTTGCGGCAGGGGACATCGCGTCGTGCGGGACGGAAGCCGACGAGGCCACCGCGGCGCTCGCGCGCCGCCTCGCTCCCTACGCGATCCTCACGCTCGGGGACAACGCGTATCCCGACGGAAGCAGCGAAGACTTCGACGACTGCTACGGGCCCGGCTGGGGCAAGTTCGTCGCGAAGACGTATCCGACGCCCGGAAACCACGACTACGACACTGAGGACGCGACAGGGTACTTCGCGTACTTCGGCGACCACGCGCCCGAGCCCTACTACAGCCTCGACCTCGGCCAATGGCACGTCGTCTCGCTGAACTCCGAGATCGATGCGGAATCGGGCTCGGCCCAGGAGCGCTGGCTTCGCGCCGACCTCGAGCGCGACCACCACCGCTGTGAGCTCCTCTACTGGCACCGGCCGCGCTGGTCCGGCAGTCGCCACGGCTCGGACGAGGGGATGCAGGCGCTCTGGGAGACCGCATACGAGGAGGGCGTCGACCTCGTCCTCTCAGGCCACGACCACAACTACCAACGGTTTCGCCCGCTCGACGCCGACGGCAACTTCGACCCGCGCTTCGGGATCCGCCAGATCGTCGCTGGGACAGGCGGTGGCGGCAAGCACTACGAGCTCGAGCCGATAGCGAATCGCGCGGCGGCGGACTCGACGACCTACGGCGTCCTCGTCCTCGTCCTGCGGGCCGCGAGCTACGACCTGCGCTTCGCTCCGGCCGAGGGCGAGTTCCGCGATTCGCTCCGGGACGCCCCTTGCCACGGCGCGCCGCCGGGGAGCTGACCCCTAGCCGACGGGCTGGCCCGCAAGCTCGACCGTGCAGGTTGCGCGGCCGCGCTTCTCGAGGTAGCGCTGGTGGTAGTCCTCCGCCTCGTAGAACGCCGACGCCGGCTCGATCTCGGTGACCGTCGGGCGCCGGAAGCGACCCTCCGCCTCGAGACGGTCTCGTGAGGCGCGCGCCGCGGCCTCCTGCTCCCGCGTGTGGAAGAAGATGGCCGAGCGGTACTGCGACCCGACGTCGAACCCCTGTCGGTTCCTCGTGGTCGGGTTGTGGCTCGACCAGAAGACGTCGAGCAAGTGGTCGTACGAGACGCGCTCGGGGTCGTAGGTGACCTCGACCGCTTCCACGTGGCCCGTCGTATCGCTACAGACGAGCTCGTAGCTCGGGGTCGGGACCGTGCCGCCCGTGTAGCCGACCCGGGTCGCGGTCACGCCCGGGACATGCCGGAACGCAGCCTCGACACCCCAGAAGCAACCCGCCGCAAACGTCGCCTTCTCCATCGATCCTCCTCGTCGCTTTCGCGCTCAGCGTAGCCGGGCCGCGCCAGCGTAGGGCTTTCGGGTGGCAACGGCGCTCGCGTGGCCGTCCGGCGCTTCCGCGAGCAGGGCGGCGGCGTTCTCGTCACAACCCATCTGTGAACGCCCTGCTCCCCCCGCCGTACTCGAGCGCGCACGTCGCCTCGAAGTTCGCGGTGCGCGGCGTAACCGTGCGGTTCGGCAGGAGCTCCTGGGCGAGAGGAGATCGACGTCGCGCTCATGCGGCCGGCGCGTGGAGCGCCGTAAGCGCGTGCCGACCGGCCCGCGAAACGGTCGCGAGCGTACCGGGCGGGATGCCGGCCGGTCAGCGACGCCGCCTACTGGCCGCCGCAGTCGCCGCCCCAAGGAGCGAGGGCTTCCCGGCATGGCGGAAGCGGCGCTCGGTGCATGCCAGCGCGAGCCGCGGCGCGCACGGCCGCTGCGACGAGCTCGGGTTCCGACGCCTGGATGTGGTGGCCGCTCCGCGGCGCGACGGCGTGGAGCGTGTTCGCCGAGAGCCGCGCGAGGTCCGCCTGCATCCGCTTCCAGCCCGGGTCGCTCCCGCGACCGCGCTCGAGGACGACGATCGGGAGGTCGCGAAGAGAATCGGCCGCGGCGACCGCGTCCGCGATCCCGCTCAGGTCGAGGCGCGAGCGGCCTTCGGCGACGGCGCCGTCGGGGAACGAACGCGGGTCCACCGAGTCCACGAGGACGACGCCGACGACGTCGCGCGGGTACGCGGCCGCGTAGCCGACGGCAAGCCCGCCGCCGAGAGAATGGCCGGCGACGACGTACGGCGGCGGGAGGCGAATCGTCGCAAGCAGGGTGTGCAGCTCCCGGGCGGGCATCCGCTCCGCGGGCTCGGGCGGACGCACGTCGCTTCGCCCGACCCCCGACCGGTCGTAGGCGCAGACGCGGTTCGTCTTCGCGATCGCGGCCTGGGCGGCGCGCCAGTGCCCGGACGCGAGGCCGTAGCCCGCCTCGAGGAGGACGGCGGGGCGACCACGGCCGCGGCAGCGGACGGCCAGCCGGTACCCGCCCACGTCGACCCTCGTCGGCGTCCCGTCGTTCGGAACGCGAACGAAGCGCGGGTGCGTCTCCGGCTGCCTCTCCGCGACTCGGGCATTCTCGCCCGCTCCGCTCGCGCACCCGTTGCTCACGACGAGGAGGACCAGGAGAACGGTCTTCGCAGCCTTCACTCGCCTGCACGGCGGAACGCCTCGTGGACGACTACAGGACGTTCGTATCGACGGATGGGGGACCGACCACCGTCGCCCGGCTCGGGCGAACGAAGACGGTCTGCCCGCGCTCGAGTGCCATCTTCTCCGCCGCGTCCCGCGTCACCTGGGCGGAGATCCGCCGTCCGTCTCCGAGCGCCAGCTCGACGCGAACCTCGAAACCGAGGTGGACGACGCGCTCGACCGTCGCCTCGCGCGTGGCGCCGTTCGGCTCGAGGCGGAGCTCGACGTCGTGCGGGCGAACCCAGCCCTCGCGCATCCGGTTCACGGGCCCCACGAACGTGAGCACGAACTCGTTCGCGGGATGCTCGTAGAGGTCGCGCGGCTTGCCGATCTGCTCGATCCGCCCTTCGTTCATGAGCGCGATCCGGTCGGCCACCTCCATCGCCTCCTCCTGGTCGTGGGTGACGAGGACGGTCGTGACGTGGACGTCGTCGTGGAGGCGACGAAGCCACGCGCGGAGCTCCTTGCGGACGCGCGCGTCGAGTGCCCCGAACGGCTCGTCGAGGAGGAGCACCTTCGGGTCGACGGCGAGCGCGCGCGCGAGCGCCATGCGCTGCCGCTGGCCGCCGGAGAGCTGCGCCGGATAGCGATCGGCGAGCCCGTCGAGCTGGACGAGGTGGAGAAGCTCGTCGACGCGCTCGCGGATCTCGTGCCGCGGTCGCTTCCGGACCTTGAGCCCGAAGGCGACGTTCTCGCGCACCGACATGTGCTTGAAGGCCGCGTAGTGCTGGAAGACGAACCCGACGCCGCGCTTCTGCGGCGGAAGTGCCGTCGCATCCTCGCCGAGGATGGCGACGTCACCCTCGTCCGGCTCCTCGAGGCCGGAGATGACGCGAAGGAGCGTCGACTTGCCGCTCCCGCTCGGACCCAGGAGAGCCGTCAGCGAGCCGGTCGGGATCGCGAGCGAGACGTTGTCGAGCGCGACGTAGTCGCCGAACCGCTTCGTTACGCGCCGGACGGCGATGGCCACGCTACCCCTCCTCCCCCGCGGCCGGGACGGGCGCTCGCCTCGCGGCGCGCTGCGCCGGGCGTACCGCGGCCGACGAGAGCGGCGCGGCGCGGCGCCGAAACACGTTCATGGCGAGCAGGGTCAGGAGCGCGAGTATGGCGAGAACGACCGAGGACGTGTACGCGGCGGTGAGGTCGAACGCCTGGAAGCGCTCCTCGACGTGGAGCGTCAGGGTCTCCGTCCGCCCGGCGACCTTCCCGGAGACGACCGAGACGGCCCCGTACTCCCCGAGGGCACGGGCGGTCGCGAGGACGACGCCGTACGTGACTCCCCACCGGATCGACGGGAGCGTCACGCGCCAGAACGTCGTGAAGGGCGAGGCGCCGAGCGTCGCGGCCGCCTCCTCCTGCTCCGTCCCGATCTCCCGCAGCACGGGGACGACCTCGCGCACGACGAACGGGAGCGAGACGAAGACGGTCGCGAGGACCATCCCCGGGACGGCGAAGATGATCCTGATCCCCTGGTCGGTGAGCCAGCCGCCGAGCCATCCGGCGCGCCCGTACACGAGGACGAGCGCGAGGCCGACGACGACGGGGGAGAGCGCGAAGGGGAGGTCGATGACGGCGTTCAGGACCGCCTTCCCGGGAAAGCGCTGACGGACGAGCACGAGCGCGCAGAGAACGCCGAAGACCGTGTTCAGCGGCACGGCGACTAGCGCGATGATCACGGTCAGCCAGAGGGCATGGAGCGCCTGCGGCGTCGTCATCGCCTCCCAGACGGGCGCGACGCCGTCCTCGAAGGTCTTGAAGAAGACGTAGCCGACGGGGAGCACGAGCAGCACCGCGAGGTATGCGAGCGCGACGGAGCGAAGGCCGAGCCTAGCGGTCATGCCGCGACCCCCAGCGGCGCACGGCGTCGATCCCGACGAGCGCGAGGAACGAGAGTGCGAGGAGGAGCACGGAGACCGCCGCCGCGGCCGTCGTGTTGTCGCTCTCGATCTGGCCGAAGATGTGGACGGACGCGACCTCCGTCTCGAATGGGATGTTCCCCGAGATCAGGACGACGGAGCCGAACTCACCGACCGCGCGGGCGAACGCGAGCGAGACCCCGGCGAGGATCGCGGGGACGAGGTTCGGGAGCACGATGCGTCGGAAGATGGCGAGGCCGCCGGCGCCGAGCGACGCGGCCGCCTCCTCCATCTCCCGGTCGAGCTCGAGGAGGACGGGCTGCACAGCGCGCACGACGAACGGAAGCGTGACGAAGAGGAGGGCGAGGAGAACCGCCGCCTTCGTGTACGCGACGTTGACACCGACGGGGCCGCGCGGCCCGTACAGGGCGAGGAGCGTCAGCCCGGCCACGATCGTCGGGAGCGCGAACGGGAGGTCGATGAGCGAGTTGACAAGCGATTTCCCCGGAAACTCGTCGCGGACGAGCACCCAGGCGATGAGCGTCCCGAAGACGGCGTTGATCGCGACGACGGCGAGCGAGGCGATGAACGTAAGCCGGAGGGCGGACGTCGCCGCGGGGTTCGAGATGGCACGCCAGAACGCGTCCGCGCCGCCCTCGGTCGAGCGCCAGACGACCGCGGCGAGCGGGACGAGGACGATCAGGCTGAGGTAGCCCATCGTGAAGCCGCGCGTAAGCGCGCCGCCGGGAAGGGCGACGCGCTCAGCCCGAACCGCTCCCGCGTGCGAGCTCACTCGACGGCGACGCCGAGACCGCTCTCGATGTCGGCCAGGATCCCGTTCTCGCGATCGAAGAACTCGTCCATCACACGCTCCCAGCCACCGACGTCGTCGATCGTGAAGAGGTTCGCGGGCTTCGGATAGTCGAACTCGCGCAGGACGTCCTCGACGACGGGGCGGTACCCCTTGTGCCCGAAGACGCGTTGCGCCTCGGCCGTCCGGAGGAAACCGACGAACGCCTCCGCGGTCGCGAGGTGTTGGCTCTCGCTGACGACGGCCACCGGGTTCTCGATCAGGATCGTCTCGTCGGGGACGACGTACTCGATCTTCTCGCCCGCCTGCTGCGCGAAGATCGCCTCGTTCTCGTACGCCAGCATGACGTCGCCCTTGCCGCCCGTGAAGGTCGCGAGGGCTTCGCGCGCGCTCTTGTCCTGGACCGGCACGTTGTGGAAGAGGCGGCGAAGGTAGTTGACGCCTTCCTCCTTCGACGCTCCGCGCTCGATCTGGGCCCCGTAGGCCGCCATCACGTTCCACCGGGCGCCGCCCGACGTGAACGGGTTCGGCGTGATGACCTCGACGTCGTCGCGGACGAGGTCGCCCCAGTCTCGGATCCCCTTCGGATTCCCCTCGCGGACGACGAGCACGACGACCGACTCGGTGACCATGCCTCCGTACTCGCCGTCGTCCCAGTTCTCGTCGACGAGGCCGGCCTCGACGAGCCGGGTCACGTCCGGCGCGAGCGAGAACGCGACGACGTCGGCGGGAAGCCCCTGCTCGACGGCGCGGCTCTGCTCGCCGGAGCTGCCATAGGACTGGTCGAAGGAGACCCCGTCTCCCGCCTTGCTCCGCTGGAAGGCGCGGATGATCTCCTCGTAAGCCTCCCGCGGCGTCGAGTACGCGACGAGCGTGAGCTTGCCGCGCCCGCCCTCCGACGAGGCGTGGCCCGTGCCGCCACAGGCGACCGCGACGAGAGGAAGAAGGACGCCGACGGTCGCGACACTAAGGGTTTTCCGGAGCACCGCACCTCCGATTACTTAGTTTCTCTACAATTACTGTAAAGAAGGATGGCCGCCCACGCTAGTAACGCGCGGCGGTCGTGTCAAATCGGAACCGGAGGACGACGTGTGGGTCTCGCGGCGAACCGACTACGCGACGCGCGCAGTCCTCGCGCTCGCGGTCGCGGGCGGTGGGCCGCTCAAGCTCGACGAGATCTCCGAGCTGACCGAGTCGCCGCGCTCGGTGCTCGAGCAGGTCATGCCCGTTCTCCGGACGGCGGGCATCGTCCGATCGGTCCGCGGCCCCGGCGGCGGCTACCGCCTGAACAATTCCGCCGACGAAATTACGCTCGAGCGCGTCGTCCGCCTCTTCCAGGGCCAGCTCGCGCCGATCGGCTACGCGACCCGCCGGAACCCGGAACGATGCCCGGAACTCGTCGATCGCTCGCTCCGCCAGGCGTGGATAGAGGTGCGCGACGCGACGATCGACATCCTTGCCCGCACGACCTTCGCCGACCTCGCCGCGCGCGCTACCGGCGCTCCGTCACAAGACGGAGCCCGAGAACGACGAGCACGGCGCCGGTAAGCGCGTCGAGGATGCGGCGAACGAGCGGCCGGCGAAGGAACTCGCCGGCCTTCGCCACTGTGAGCGCGTACGCCGTCAGCCAGACGAAGGTCATCGTCGAGAAGACGAGCCCGAGCGCGAGCAGAGCGAGGAACGACGCTCTCGAGGGCGCGAACTGCGGCAGGAGACTCGTGAAGAAGACGGCCATCTTCGGGTTGCCGAGGTTGCTCGCGAGGCCCCGGCGCCACGCGACGACGGGCGAAAGGTGAGCCGTCGTACGCCCGCGTCGTACGGTGGCGCCGTGCGCTCCGCGGCGGACCGCGGCCAGAAGCGCCTGAGCGCCGAGGTATGCGAGGTACGCGGCTCCGGCAAGCCTGAGGACGAGGAAGGCGCGCTCGGAGGTCACGAGGACCGTCGCGAGCCCCGCGCTCGACGCGACCGTCCACACCGCTTGCCCGCCGGCGACACCGAGCGCCGTCGCGATGCCTCCCGCCCGCCCTCCGGCGAGTGAGTTTCGGATCGTGAGCGCGGTGTCCTGGCCCGGCGTGACGATGACGACCGTCGCGATCGCAAGGAACGCGCCAAGCTCGGCGAACACGGAGAAACGATACGCCGCGCCGGCGCCCGGCGGTCAGCGCGCGCCGGATGCGCTTCCCTCGGCCGGAACCGTCATCGAGACGACGGCGCCTCCTCCGCGCCTGTTCGCCGCCCGGACGGCACCGCCGTGTGCGCGGGCGATCGCGTCGACGATCGCGAGGCCGAGCCCGGCGGTCCCGCCGGTGCGAGCGTCGTCCGCGCGTGCGAAGCGTTCGCAGGCACGCGGGAGGAACTCGGGCGGAAAACCCGGCCCTTCGTCTCCCACGCAGAGCGCAACGAGGCCGTCTTGTCGCTCGGCGTCGAGGCGAATCGTTCCCGCGCCGTGGCGGAGAGCGTTGTCGACGAGATTCCCGACCGCCTGCTCCAGCCGAAGGCGATCGCCTCGCACGCGCTCAGAGCCGTCCGAGACGATGATGGCGCGCCCCTCGCCGGTGGCGCGCGCGGCGAATCGGCCCGCGACCGTCGCGAGCAGGTCACGCGCCGCTACCGGCTCTCGGCGGAGCGGGAGTCGCCCCTCGTCCGCACGAGCGAGAACGAGGAGGTCTTCGGCGAGCCGCGCGAGGCGCTCGACCTCCTCCGAGACGGAGCGAAGCCCGTCCTCGAGCTCGGCCGCGGAGCGCCGCCGCCGGAGCGCGATCTCGAGCTCGGCGCGCAGGAGCGCGAGCGGCGTGCGAAGCTCGTGGCTCGCGTCGCCGACGAAGCGACGCTCGCGCGCGAGCCCCGCCTCGAGGCGGTCGAGCATCGCGTTCAACGTCTCGCCGAGGCGGCGGACCTCGTCCTCGGCCTCGGGCACGGGCAGCCGCTCACCGGGTCGCTCGGCCGAGATCTCCGCGGCTCGGCGCCGCATCGCGTCGACGGGTCGAAGCGCCGCCGCCGCGAGGCCGTACCCGGCGAGGGAGGAGAGGAGGAGGGCCAGCGGGCCGACAACGAGAAGCTGCGTCCGCAGGCCCGCGAGCGCATCGGCGCGATCCTCGAGCGAGGCCCCGACGACGAGGACGACGGTTCGTTCGCCGACGCGGACGGGCGCCACGCGGAGCCGGAGCGGGTGGTCGTCGATGCTCGCGACCGCCTCGCGGCGTGAGAAGAACGCTTCCGACGCGCCGCGCGCCGCCTCGTGCTCGGAGACGACCGGCCGCGCCGCCAATCGAGACGAGGCGATGAGAGATCCGTCCGGCTCCACCACCTCGGCGAGCTCCTCCTCTCCTCCCGAGAGGTCCTCGCGCTGTACGTGGCCGCCGCGCTCGCGAATGAGTCCCGTAAGCGCGGCGGCCCTCGCGGCGAGGCTCTCGTCGATCTGCTCCGCGAGCGCAGCGCCCATCCGCGCATGGAGGAACGCGCCGACCGCGGCGAGGACGACCGTCATGACGAGAGCGAAGGCGAGCGTCAAGCGGACGCGGATGGGAAGCCGGCTCACCGCTTCGCCTCTCCCCGAAGCCGGTACCCGACCCCGCGGACCGTCTCGAGCGAGTCGCGCCCGAACGGGCGATCGATCTTCCTCCGCAGGTAGCGCACATAGACGTCGACGACGTTCGAGCGGTTCTCGTATGCGTAGTCCCAAGCGTGCTCCAAGAGCTCGTAGCGGGAGAGGACGCGGCCTGGACGGCGCATGAACGTCTCGAGGAGGGCGAACTCCTTCGTGGACAGGCGGATCTCGGCGTCGCCGCGCCAGACCCGCCGCGTCGCGGGATCGAGCCGGAGGTCGTGCACGGCGAGCACCGCCGGTCGTTCGGCCGACCCGCGGCGCGCGAGCGCGCGGACGCGGGCGAGGAGCTCTGCGAACGAGAACGGCTTCGGAAGGTAGTCGTCGGCCCCGGCGTCGAGACCGGCGACCCGGTCCTCGACGCCGTCTCGCGCCGTGAGCATGAGGACCGGCGACCATACGTCGCTCGCACGCAGGACCCGGCACACCTCGATGCCGTCGAGGCCGGGGAGCATGACGTCGAGGACGATCGCGTCGTACTCGACCGCGCGCGCCAGCCGGAGGGCCTCCTCGCCCGTGCGCGCGATGTCCGGTGCGTGGCCCTCCTCGAAGAAGCCGCGCCGCAACAGGCTCGCCATCTTGACCTCGTCCTCGACGACGAGTATCCGCATGGTCCTCGAATTCTCGTCCACGAGATGAGAGTTTGATGAGACCGTTCTCGGCTCCTCTCTCACCGCGGATTCATCAGGGCCCCATAGCGTCAGGCGAGGTCAACGACAAGGTGGAGGTCGGGATGAACCGAAAGCTTGCAGTCAGCGGCGCCCTCGCCCTCGCGCTCGCGACGGTCGGTGGGGGGATCGCGGTCGCCGCTTCCGGGCGCGGCGACGACGACGCGCTCACCGGGGAGGCCCGCGACAAGGCGATCGCGGCAGCGCTCGCGCACACCGGCGGAGGCGCGGTCGTCGAGACCGAGATTGGCGACGACGGCGCCGCCTACGGCGTCGAGATCCGCCTCGCCGACGGAAGAACGGTCGAGGTCGGCCTCGACGAGAGGTTCCACGTCGTCACTCGCGAGGACGACGAAGACGGCGCAGGCGAGCACGACGACGAGCGCTGATCCCTTCATCGGCCGCCTGGCAGCGGTCGCTCTCCTCGCGCTCGAAGCCGGCTGCCGGTCGAGCGATCGGACCGACGACCGCACGGCGGACGCGGCAGCGCCCGAGCTTCCGCGGGGCGCGGAACGGGTGCGCTCGATCCAGCCGATTTCGTTCGGCGCATCGATAACCCCTACGAGGGGTCGTGGGAGGCGGGCGTCGCCGGCGCGCAGCCGGGCGTGATCGTTCCGGGCCGTCCCGAGGTGGGGATGGCGTACCGGCAGGAGTACTACGCGGGAGAGGCGGAGGACGCCGGCGAGATCCGCACCTCGACGGGCACGCGGAGGTGCCGTACGGATCGTTCGAGGACGTCCTCGTGACGAAGGACGTGACGCCGCTCGAGCCCGACCTGGTCGAGCAAAAGTTCTATGCGAGAAGAGTCGGGCCGGTTCTCGAGGTGACGGTGTCGGGCGGAGCGGCGCGCGAGGAGCTGCTTCGCGTCGAGGCGCCGAGTAAGAGGGCTCCATCCCCCACCTCGCGATCTGACAAGCTCCACGAGTGCCGATCGCCGTGCTGGCCGGAACCCGAAAGGACCGCTTCGTCCTCGCGAGCGATGGTCGCGAAGCGTGGACGCTCGCGGGCGGTTGACGGCCGATCGTCCGCTCACCGGCGGGTGCATGTGCGGCCGCGTCCGCTTCGAGGTCGCAGAGCCGCCCGTCTGGGCGGCCTACTGCCACTGCAAACGCTGCCAGCGGCGAACCGGGACGGCCGCCTCGGCAAGCGCGTCGCTTGCACCCGGATCGCTTCGCGTCACGTCGGGCGAGGAGCTCATCCGCGCGTACGAGCCGCCCGACGGCTTCGCGAAGCTCTTCTGCTCCGCCTGCGGCTCGGCCCTGTGGAGCCGCCACCCAGACGATCCCGACGTGATCGCCGTCCGGCTCGGCGCGTTCGACGACGACCCGGGCGTTCGGCCCCGCTATCGGCAGTACGTCGTCTACGCGGCACCGTGGGAGCCGATCCCGGACGACGGGCTCCCGCGGTACCCGGAGCGAAAACCGCCCGATTCCTGACGTGGTCGCGAGCGACCGACCTGCGGGAAGCGGCGACCCGCGCGTCGCGGTCGTCGTCGCGACGCGGAACCGGCGAGCATCGCTCCTGCGAACGCTCGCCCGCCTCGAGGCGCTCGAGGAGCGGCCGCCGCTCGTCGTCGTCGACAACGCCTCCTCGGATGGAACACCGACCGTGGTGCGCAAACGGTTCCCGGCCGTGCCGGTGATCTCGCTGACCGAGAACCTCGGTCCGGCCGCGCGGACGATCGGCGCCCGCTCGGTCGACCGCCCCTACGTCGCCTTCAGTGACGACGACTCGTCGTGGCACCAAGGCGCGCTCGCGCGCGCGGCCGCGCTCTTCGACGAGTTTCCGCGCCTCGGCCTCGTCGCCGCCCATGTCGTCGTCGGAGAGTCGGAGCGAGACGACGACACGGCGCTAGCGATGCGCGACAGCCCGCTCGCTCCGGACGTCGAGCTGCCGGGACCCCCCGTCCTGGGATTCCTCGCGTGCGGCTGCGTCGTTCGGCGAAGCGCCTTTCTCGCCGTCGGCGGCTTCCGCGGTCGATTCACAGGATCCGAGGAGACCCTTCTCGCCGTCGACTTGGCCGCCGCGGGGTGGCACCTCGCCTACGTCTCGGACGTCGTCGCGCACCACGACCCGTCGGGAGGTGAGCGAACGGCCGAACGCCGCCGAAGCGACGCGTGGAACGCGCTTTGGTTTGCCTGGACGCGGAGACCCGCGCGAACGGCGCTCGCGCGAACGGCGCCGCTTGCGCGCTCGGCGCTCACCGACCCGGCGATCCGGCGCGCGTTCGCCGATCTCCTGCGGGACGCGCGGCGAATCGCCACAGAGCGCTGCGTCGTCGACGACGTGCTCGAGGGAGAGCTTCGGCGGCTCGGCTTGTGATCCGTCCGCGGTGTGGCCGGCCGGCCCAGGGGCATGCGTTGAAATCGCTGAGAAGGAAAAGAAGCGGACGCGATGGGGTTGAGTCACGAGAGTCGCGCGCGAGCGCGCGCGCGGCGCCGAGAAGGGGGCAAGGCGTGATGCGACGTCTTCTCGACGTCGTCGAGCGGTTCTCGCGCCTGCGTGTACTGGTCGTCGGCGACGCGATCCTCGACACCTACCTCCACGGCGACGCGGTGCGCATCTGCCGCGAGGGGCCGGTGCCCGTCGTCGAGCTCGCTGGGCGGGCCGACCGCCCGGGAGGCGCCGCGAACGCGGCCGCGAACGCGAGCGGCCTCGGCGCGTCGGCGACGTTCGTGTCCCTCGTCGGCGCGGATCGGGAGGGGGAGCTCCTCGAGGGGGCGCTCGCGGCGGACGGGGTCGACTGCTCGCGCCTCATCCGCTCACCGAGCCATCCGACCGTCGCGAAGAGCAGGGTGATCGCGGCGTCGCAGCTCCTCGTCCGCTTCGACCAGCCCCCACCGCCCTCACCGGGCCCGACGGCCGAGGAGGCGATCGTGGGACTCCTCCGCGATCTCTTCCCGCAGGCCGACGCCGTCCTCGTCGCCGATTACACCGGCAGCGTCCTCACGCCGCGAGTCGTGGAGACGATCGCCGCGCTCCAGCGGCGCTTCCCCCGCGTCGTCGTCGTCGACTCCCCTCGCCCGCGGGCGTTCCGCTCGATTCGCCCGACGGCGGTGAAGCCGAATCGCGACGAGGCGGTCGGGCTGCTCGGTCCGTCGGCCGTGCCGCGGAACGGGGCCGACCCGGCAGAAGCGATCGGGAAGGCGGGCGACCGCATCCTCGCGGCGACGGGCGCGCAGGTCGCGGCGGTAACGCTCGACAGCCACGGTGCGATCGTCCTCGAGCGCGGTCGCCCCGCGTACCGGACGTACGGTCGGCCGAGCGACGGCTCCCGCGCAATCGGAGCCGGCGACACGTTCGCGGCGGCCCTCGCGCTCGCGCTCGCCGCCGGCGCCGACACCGCCTCCGCCGCGGAGATCGCCTCGGCCGCCGGCGCAGTCGTCGTCGGCAAGGACGGCACGGCCGTCTGCTCGGACGTCGAGCTTCGCGACGCACTCTTCTCGCGCGAGGAGCGGCTGACGACGCTCGCACGGCTCCTCCCTGCGCTCGCCGGGCGACGCGAGCGCGGGGAGCGCGTCGTCCTCACGAACGGGTGCTTCGACATCCTTCACCGCGGTCACGTGTCGCTTCTCAGCGAGGCGAAGGGACTGGGCGACGTCCTCGTCGTGGGCGTGAACACCGACGCCAGCGTCCGGCGGCTCAAGGGTGAGGGACGGCCGATCACGCCGCTCGAAGACCGGGCCGCGCTGCTCGCCGCGCTCTCGCCCGTCGACTTCGTCGTCCCCTTCGGCGAGGACACGGCCCGCCCGCTCGTCGGGGCGGTCCGCCCCGACGTCTACGTGAAAGGCGCAGACCACGAGCGCGCCTCGCTGCCGGAGGCCGAGCTCGTGGAGCAGCTGGGCGGCGAGGTCCGGATCCTCCCGTACTTCGAGGAGCGCTCGACGACGGGCGTGATCGACCGCGTGCGGGAGCTCGTCGCGCGCGAGGCGTGACCGTGCCGCGCGTCGACGTCCTCGTCCCGACTTACCGCCGGCCTGCCGCGCTCGCGGTCACGCTCGCCGGTCTCGTCGGCCAGAGCGAGCGCGACTTCCGCGTCGTCGTCTCCGACCAGAGCGAGGAGGACGCCTCGACCGACGGGGCCGAGGCAAACGCACTCGTCCGGATCCTCTTCGCCCGCGGGCAGGAGGTAGTAGTCCACCGGCGCCGATGGCGGCGCGGGATGGCCGAGCAGAGGCAGTTCCTCCTCGACCGGGCCCGGTCGCCCTTCGTCCTCTTCCTGGACGACGACGTCCTCCTCCTGCCCGACGCGTTGGAACTCCTCCTCGAGGCCATCGAGGAGGAGCGGTGCGGGTTCGTGGGCTTCGGCCTCGTCGGCGCCTCGTTCGCGGACGACGTGCGCCGGGACGAGGAGGAGATCGCGTTCTGGGACGGGCCAGTCCGCCCCGAGCGCGTTCGACCCGGCGACCTAGCGTGGGAACGGCACCGCCTGCACAACGCCGCCAACCTCCTGCATCTCGAGCGGCGCCTCGGCGCCCGGTTGAACGGTGGCCGGCGCTACAAAGTCGCGTGGATCGGCGGCTGCGTCCTCTACGACGTCGAGAAGCTCCGCGCCGCCGGCGGCTTCGGCTTCTGGCGAGAGCTCCCCCGCGAGCACGCGGGCGAGGACGTCCTCGCCCAGATCCGCGTGATGGAACGCTTCGGCGGCTGCGGCCTTCTTCCGTCGCGGGCATACCACCAAGAGCTCGCGACGACCGTTCGCGAGCGCTCCGTCGACGCGCCCCGCGTGCTTCCCGTACGGAGCCCTGCCTAGGTCCGCCCGGCGCGCTCGCAGACGTCCCGGAAGAACGCGACGAGGCGGTCGACGTGGTGGTCGAACGTGAACTCGTTCCGCAGCGCCCGGACGGTCTCGCGAAGCTCGGCCATCCGGCCCTCCTCGCGAAGCTCCGCGCCGACCTCGGCGAACGAGGTGAAGAAGAGGCCGCGGTCCCGCTCCCGCACGAGTGACTGCGCAGCCACGATCGAGCCCGAGTTGTCGCGCTGAAGAAGCGGAAGTCCGGCCGAGACGAGGGTCGGGATCCGGGCGGGATAGTTGAGGTCGTTCCAGTCCGCCCGCCGAATCTCTTCACCGTTCCTGCTCGAAGACGTGCAGCCACCCGGCGTCGTACGCGGATGCTCGACCCATTCGCACGTGACTCTTCCGGTCGGCACGAACTCGCCGCGCGCTCGCAGCTTCGACCCACGCCCGCGTACGCGGCGATCGGGTTCCCGGCGCGCAGGCGCTCGACGAGGGCCGAGAGATGGTCGGCGTAGACGACGTCGGCGGCGGGGAGGTAGGCGATGATCGGGGCTTTCGCTCGCTCGAGGCCGACGCTCAGCGCCACCCCGAGGGCCGCAGTTCTCCTCGAGGCGAAGGAGCGCGACGCGCGGGTCGTGAAGGTAGGGGTCGACCGCCGCCGCCGTGCCGTCCTGGGAGCCGTCGTCGACGACGACGAGCTCCCAGTCGCGCAAGCCCTGCGCGACGCGCGAGCCGATCGCGCGGCGGACGAACGCCTCCTGCTCGAAGACGGGCATGACGACGGAGACGATCGGAGCCATGAAGGGGAGAAGCGGGCCGCGGCCGGCGGCGCGCCATTCTCGACTAGCGCGCCCGGTGCGCCAAGCGGCCTCCCTCGCCGGGAGCGGTCGGCGGCGCAAGGACGACGTCGCTTCGCTCGCGCTCGGCGAGGAACTCGAGCGCGGCGCCGAGGACGGATTCGACCGGCACGTCGGCGACGAACGAGACTTCGTGCTCGCAGCGCGGCTCGTCGGGGTCGACGGCGGAGGCGCCGCACACCGGGCACGCCACCGTCCACGCAGGAAGCGGCCGGTGGCGCGTCCGCGTGAGCGGGCCCGAGTTTAAGAGGTTCCCGCACCAGTAGATCGCTACCGTCGCCGTGCCGACTGCCTCGGCCAGGTGACGAGGTCCACTGTCGTTCCCGACGAGGAGCGCGCTTCGCGAGAGGAGTCCGAGCAGGCCTCCGAGCGTCAGCCGCCCGGCCGCGTTCACGAGCGGTTCCTCCATCGCCGAGGCGAGCTCGCCGACAAGCGCCTCGTCGTCGCCGCTCCCGAC
>JALZGN010000261.1 GCA_030861005.1 Actinomycetota bacterium | reverse complement strand
CCCTTCGACTCCGGGTCGGCGGGCACGCAGGTCGCGACCGTCAGCCCGTAGTGGCGCGAAGCGGCCACGATCTTGGGGTTGCGGATGGCGATCCCGCAGACGTGGTCCTGCGTCACGGTGCGCTCGTTGTCGGTCAGAGCGTAGGTCGGGGCGCCGCCGAAACGCCTGAGCGCGCGATCCAAGGCCAGCACCACGCTCGCCAGCGTGCGGTCGAGCAGCGGCAGCACGACCCGATAGCGAGACCACGCCAGCCAGGCGCAGAACAGCGACGTGGAGCGACCGCCCACCGCCGGGCCGTCGGCATAGTCCCACTGCATCCACAGCCCCGGCTCGGGAATCCAGGGCCGAGTCCGCCGGCCATGCTCTCGCCGCCAGCGCCGCTTCGCCTCGGCCACCGCACGGCGCGTGGTCCGCTCCGAGCCCCGGTAGCCCATCGCCACCAGGCGCTCGTGTACCTTGTCCGCGCGGATCTTCGCTCGCGAGCGGTCGACCAGCTCGTCGACCTTGTCGGCGAACCCGTTAACCCTGGGGCGGGGCCGGCGCCCTGGACGATCCCGGGTTCCACGGAGACCGGGTTACGTGGATTTCGTGGTCTGCAATGGCAACCTAGTGGGTAGCGGTTCCGATTCGCTCGCCGCCCGGCGGAGCGAGTCCGTGGGGCGCGCGGAGCCGGGCGGCGAGGCGGCGACTATCGCTCGGCCGTCCAGCGGGCCGCCCTGGCCGCCGACGATGACCGCCGGCGCGGGCTTGGAGCCTCGATCGGCTCCGTTTGGGGCGTCGGAGGCGGTGGCGGCGAGAATCCCAGGCCCTGAGAGGCGATCTAACGGCCTGTGAGCGGTCGCCGCGACCGATTGCTTGGCCCAATTCGGGCCGTTCTCGGCCTCCCAGGCCGCCTCGTACTCGTTCGGTGGGACGTCGCCGAGCGAGCTGTGCAGGCGGCGGGCGTTGTAGAAGCCGATGTACTCGACGAGCGCGTGCTCGAGCTGCTCGAAGCCGCGCCAGACACGATCTCGGATCAACTCGGTCTTCAGGCTGTCGACCCAGGATTCGGCCATCGCGTTGTCGTAACAGTCGCCGACCGAGCCCAAAGAGGCCGCGATGCCAGCGTCGGCCAGCACCGCCCCGTAGGCCTCGGAGGTGTACTGCGAGCCGCGATCGGAGTGGTGGACGAGGCCGACGTCGGCGCCGACGCCACGGGTCCCGATCGCCATCGAGACGCCTCACGGACCATCGTCGCGCGCATGTGCATGGCGATCTGGTAGCCGACGAGCTTGCGCGAGAAGGCGTCGAGCACGAAGGCCAGGTAGGCGATCCCCTCCCAGCTACGCAGGTGCGTGATATCCGCGAGCCAGAGCCGATTCGGAGCCTCCGCCGAGAAGTCGCGCTCGACCAGGTCGGGCTTTGAGAGTGCCTCGCGGTCGGGCTTCGTCGTCCGCCAGGGCCGGCCGCGGCGCTTGGCGCCGCGAATTCCGTTCTCACGCATCAGCCGCTCGACCGTGCAACGGGCGCAATCGATGCCGCGCCGCCGCAGCTCCTTCCAGGTCCGCCTCGAGCCGTAGGCCTCGTAGCTGTCCGCGTGGATCCGCTTGATCTCCGCGAGCAGGCGCTCGTCGGAGAGCTCCCGCGCCGATCGCCGACCCGTGCGCCGCTCGTAGTAGGCGGACGCCGACACGTCGAGGGTGCGGCAGATGGGCTCGACCCCGAAGCGGTCGCGATGCTCGTCGATGTAGCGGCTCACTTCGGTCGGTCTGGGTCGAGCTCCTTGGCGAAAAACACCGACGCCGACTTCAGGATCTCGTTCGCGCGGCGCAGCTCGAAGTTCTCGCGCCGCAGCTTCCGGATCTCCTCGCGCTCCTCACTGGTCAATAAGTCGCTGCGCCTGCCCGAGTCGGCCTCGGCCTGGCGCACCCTCTTTCTGAGCGCCTCGGGATGGATTCCCAGGTCACGCGCGACCTGGGCGATCGGGCGCCCAGACTCGAACACGAGCCGGACGCCGCGCTCGATCAGCTCCTCGGGGTACTTGCGTGGTCTCGACATCGCCGGAGCCTCTCCTCTCCGGAGGACGGATCGTCCTCCCATCGAGGTCTCCGTGAAAGCCGGGACGGCTCAGTCGAGCGGTTCCCGGTCGCCTTCTTGGACGAGCGGGCGATGGAGATCCGCCCGATCTGCGATCACCGCGACGATCTCGTCGCCGACCGGACGCGGACGATCAATCGGCTGCGCTGGCATCTACTCGAGCTGTGCCCCGAGAGCGAGCGCTCGCCGAAGCGCGGCGCGCTCAACAGCCCCCGGG
>JALZGN010000244.1 GCA_030861005.1 Actinomycetota bacterium | reverse complement strand
CCCCACGGGAGGAGCGAAGCGACGACGGCGCGGGCGACGACTGGAACGAGGCGGTTTCCCCCACGCCTTACGAGACCCACGCGAGCGCGGCGGCGGCGGCCGGCCAGCGGACGGTGTCGTAGCGGCCGACCACCCGATGGAAGACGATCCAGCCCTGGTCGGCGACGACGATCCACCTCCCGTCCGGCGACCACGCCGCGGTCGTTCCCGGAAAGCTCCGCGGCGTCGGCGAGCGGAGGCAGGCGGGCGTCTGTCGCTTCCGCCGCATGCGGCAGTTGTCAGGCGAGATCGTCACCCACCCGGAGCGGCCGCGGAAGCACCCCAGGTCGACCAGGCGAACCTCGCTCCCGGCGAGGAAGAGGGCGGCGCAGTTATCGGGGGAGAGGATCGGCCGTTGGCCGGAGATCGTCGGCGGGAGGGTCATGGTCTCGGTGACATGCCCGTGTGTCCAGCGCGCGAGCCGACCCTCGTGGATCACGACGACGAGCGTTCGGTCGGAGGACCAGCCGGCATAGTCGACGCGTGAGGCCGCTTGCAGCAGCGTTCGGCGTCCGAGCAAGAGGCGATTGCCGACAACGAAAGTCCGCCTCCCATCGGGCGCGTACGCGAGCGGGCAGCCGTCCAGCCGACGGAGCGTGCGGGCGGCGACGTCGAGCTCGAAGCCGGCGTCATCGTCGCCGCACCATCCCGCCCGTCGGCCGTCCTCGGTCCAGACAACCCCGGCGGGCGAGACCGCGTAGGGCTGCTCACCCGTCGGCTGACGCGAGAGGTTTGCGAACGTCGTGACCGACAGGCCGTTCTCCTCGCGGCCGTAGGCGATCGTGCGGCCACTCGCGGGCACGGAGAGCTCGCAGTTTCCGACCGCACGGCGGAGCGGAAGCTCCTTCCCGGTCGCGGCGGCGACCGCCCGGACGTGGCAGTCGGCGGGGTCGGTGAAGACGACGCGGCCTGGCGCCGAAACGGGGCGGAACCGACGCGGACCGCGGACGGCGCGAAACTCGGTCTCGTCACGCCGTGCGTCGGTCCGCGCCTGCCCGGTCGCCGGCGGCGTCTCGGGCTCGCTCTCGACGCGCGAACGGATCCCGTCCGCGACCGCGAAAAGGGCGAGAAGGGCAACGGCCGCAACGATGGCGAAATCCCGGGCGCGCAAATGCTCGTAGCTATAATGCGCGCTCCTTCATGGTCGAGAACGAAACCGCGACGGAAGCAGATACCGACTTCGATGCCGACGTCTGGACGCGGGGTCCAGACGGCGAGCTGATTCCCAACTACGACCTCACCTTCCCGACGATCAACGAGGGGGAGGTGGTGAGCGGGCGCGTCGTTCGTGTCGACAAGGACGAGGTCCTCGTCGACATCGGCTACAAGTCGGAGGGGGTCATTCCCGTCTCGGAGCTCTCGATCCGCCGCTCGGTCGATCCCGGCGAGGAGGTCCAGATCGGGGACGAGGTCGACGCGCTCGTCCTCACGAAGGAGGACGCGGAGGGTCGCTTGATCCTCTCGAAGAAGCGGGCTCGGTTCGAGATGGCGTGGAAGCGCATCGAGCGTGCCGCCGACACCGGGGAGCCCGTCGAGGGGACGGTGATCGAGGTCGTGAAGGGCGGACTCATCCTCGACCTCGGCGTGCGCGGCTTCCTGCCCGCCTCGCTCGTCGACATCCGCCGCGTCCAGGACCTCGACGAGTTCATGGGCAAGACGCTTCGCTGCAAGGTGATCGAGCTCAATCGCAGCCGAAACAACGTCGTCCTCTCGCGCCGCGCCGTCCTCGAGGAGGAGCGCAAGGAGATGCGGCAGGCGATCCTCGATCGCCTCTCGCCCGGCGACGTCGTCACCGGGACGATCTCGAACATCGTCGACTTCGGCGCGTTCGTCGACCTCGACGGGATCGACGGCCTGATCCACATCTCCGAGCTCTCGTGGAGTCACGTGAACCACCCCTCCGAGATGCTCGACATCGGGCAGGAGGTGCGCGTCAAGGTGCTCGACATCGACCGTGGGCGCCAGCGGATCTCGCTCGGCCTCAAGCAGACGCAGACCGACCCGTGGCAGCAGGTGGTCGACGCGTACGACGAGGGCGACGTCGTCGAGGGCCGCGTAACGAAGGTCGTCACGTTCGGGGCATTCGTGGAGATCCTCCCCGGCGTGGAGGGGCTCGTCCACATCTCCGAGCTCGCTGGGCATCACGTCGAGAATCCGCGCGAGGTCGTCTCGCAGGGCGAGACGGTGCACGCCAAGATCATCGAGATGGACGCCGAGCGCCGGCGCCTCTCGCTTTCGCTCAAGCGCGTCGCCGAAGGCGAGCGCGTCCGCTCGGCCGAGGGTCCGGCGCCGCTCGGCCTCTCCGAGGAGGTCTTCACCGACTCGGGGCGGGACGAGCGCGAGCTCGCGCAGGAGCCAGTCGACGGCGGCGCAGGCGCCGTTCCGCCCGCCCCCGACGAGCAGCCCTTCGCCAATCCCTTCTAGCGGCCGGCCGGTCGCCGTCGCGATCACCGGTGGGATCGGCGCCGGGAAGACCGAGGCGCTCCGCGCGTTCGCCCGGCACGGGGCGGAGGTGATCTCGAGCGACGAGATCGTTCACCGCCTCCTTCGCGAGGACGCCGAGGTCAAGGCCGCGATCGTCGAGCGACTCGGCCAAGACGTGGTCGACGACACCGGCGAGATCGACCGCGCGCGCGTCGGGCGGCGCGTCTTCTCGGATCCCGAGGCGCTCCGATGGCTCGAGAGGCTTCTCCACCCGCGTGTCGTCGCCGCCTACCTCGCCTGGCGGGAGGAGCTCGCCGCGCGCCCGAACCCCCCCGCCGTCTGCGTCACCGAGGTGCCGCTCCTCTACGAGGTGGGCGGCGAGAGCCGCTTCGACGCGGTCGTGACCGTGACCGCGCCGGCGCCCGTCCGCGCGGCGAGGATCGGGCGCGATGTCAGCGACCGAGAACGGCGCCTTCTCCCGGAGGAGGACAAGGCGGCCCGCGCCGACTTCACGTTCGTGAACGACGGCTCGCTCGCTGACCTCGACGCCTTCGTGTCCGACGTGGTCGCGCGGCTGACCGACTCGCGCGGCTGACGCTCTACGAAGGGGGCTACGATGCGAGCCGTGGCCGGCTTTCGCGTCTCGGGCGCCTACACGCCGACCGGCGACCAGCCGGACGCGATCGCGGCCCTCGCGCGCTCGACCTCGGACGGGAATCGCTACCAGACGCTCCTCGGGGCGACCGGCACCGGCAAGACGGCGACGATGGCGTGGATCATCGAGCAGATCCAGCGGCCGACGCTCGTGATCGCGCATAACAAGACGCTCGCGGCGCAGCTCTGCAACGAGTTCCGCGAGTTCTTCCCCGAGAACGCGGTCGAGTACTTCGTCTCCTACTACGACTACTACCAGCCGGAAGCCTATGTCCCGCAGGCCGATCTCTACATCGAGAAGGACGCGTCGATCAACGACGACATCGACCGTCTTCGCCACGCGGCGACGAGCGCGCTCCTGACCCGCCGCGACGCCGTCATCGTCGCCTCCGTCTCGTGCATCTACGGCATCGGGTCGCCGAAGGAGTACGAGGAGAAGACGGTCTTGCTTGCGACCGGGCAGGAGATTGACCGTGACGTCCTCCTCCGCAAGCTCGTCGACATCCAGTACTCGCGGAACGACTCGTTCCTCGGCCGCGGGCGTTTCCGCGTCCGCGGCGACGTCGTCGAGGTGCAACCGGCGGCGATGGAATCGGCCTACCGCATCTCCTTCTTCGGCGACGAGGTGGAGCAGATCACCCACTTCGACCCGTTGACGGGCGAGATCTACGCCCGCCTCGAGCACCTCGCGATCTTCCCGGCGACGCAGTACGTCACGGACAAGCCGACGATCGAGCGCGCGGTCGACGAGATCCGCCACGAGCTGGAAGAGCAGGTGAAGCTCTTCGAGAGCGAAGCGAAGCTGCTCGAGGCGCACCGGATCCGCCAGCGGACCGAATACGACGTCGAGATGCTGCGGGAGCTCGGTTACTGCAACGGGATCGAGAACTACTCGCGGATCCTCGACGGCCGCCCGGCCGGGACGCCGCCCCACACGCTGCTCGACTACTTCCCGGGCGACTTCGTCGTCTTCGTCGACGAGTCGCACCAGACGGTGCCGCAGATCGGGGGGATGTACGAGGGCGACCGCTCACGGAAAGAGACGCTCGTCGAGTACGGCTTTCGACTGCCATCGGCCCTCGACAACCGGCCGCTGCGCTTCGACGAGTTCCTCGAGCGTGTGCCCCAGCTCGTCTTCGTCTCCGCGACGCCGGGGCCGTTCGAGCTTCGCCAGTCGGCCGTCGTCGCCGAGCAGATCATCCGGCCGACCGGGATCGTCGATCCTGAGGTCGAGCTCCGGGCGACGAAGAACCAGATCGACGACCTCCTGAACGAGATCCGCGGCCGTGAGGAGGCCGGCGAGCGCGTCCTCGTGACGACCCTGACGAAGAAGATGGCCGAGGACCTCACCGATTACCTGCTCGAGTCGGGGGTGAAAGCGCGCTACCTCCACTCGGAGATCGACACGCTGGAGCGGATCCAGATCATCCGGGAGCTCCGGCTCGGCGAGTACGACGTGCTCGTCGGCGTCAACCTGCTCCGCGAGGGGCTCGACCTGCCCGAGGTCTCGCTCGTCGCGATCCTCGACGCGGACAAGGAGGGCTTCCTCCGCGGCCAGACCGCGCTCGTCCAGACGATCGGGCGGGCGGCGCGAAACGTGAACGGCAAGGTCCTCATGTACGCCGACAAGCTGACGGAGGCGATCAAGGGCGCGATGGACGAAACGAACCGCCGGCGCGAGATCCAGCTTCGGTACAACGAGGAGCACGGGATCACGGCGGAGTCGATCGTCAAGGGCGTCTCCGACATCGCCGAGTTCCTCGCGCTCGAGTCGCCGACCGTCCCGGGCAGGCGTCGTCGCGGCCGGGCGAAGGTCGAGGGAATGGATCGAGACGAGCTCGAGCGGCTCGTCGTCACGCTCGAGGAGGAGATGTACGCGGCGGCGGAAGAGCTTCGCTTCGAGTACGCCGCGAAGCTCCGTGACGAGGTCAAGGAGCTTCGGCGAGAGCTTCAGGCGCTCGTCGAGGCGGCTTAGGGACGACGAGCCCGCGCGCGGGCGGGCGGGCGGGACTGCCTAGTCGATCACGAAGCCGACGAGGACGCTCGTCACGCGGCCGTTGAAGAGGCGAAACACGGTGACGCGGCGTCCCGGGAGGAAACGGCCGATCACGCACTCGCGACGGCTACAGCGGGTGTTCGCGACGCGGGCGTCGACCTGCGCGCGGGTCGAGCCGACGCCGACGCCGCTCCTCGTCCGCTCGCGTCGGCGGGTGGTCTTCACGGCGGTCACGCTCGCGTCCCCCTGGAACGTCACCTTCAGCCGGAAGTAGCGGAAGACGGTGAAGTGCCCGAACTCGTTCGAGCCGCGCCGGACGCGGATCGGCGCGCCGAGAGTGGCGCGCACCTCGGTTCTCGTCATGCCGAGCTCGACCCTCGCAATCGAGTGCTGCGGGACGATCCTTGCCACCGCGGGCGAGGCGAGCGAGGCGAGCGCGGCCGCGACGATCGTTGCGGCGAGGACGACTCTCATCGGCGACTCCTTCCGTCGGGCTTCCGCAGCGCCGGGAGGCTAGCGCAGGCGACCGGTGAGCGTCGCTCCGACCGCGGAGGCCCGCGACGGGAGGACCGGGATTCGGCGGACGCACGCGCCGACGCGGATCACCAATCTCCCGACGCTCCGCGGCCGGATCGACACCTCGGCGTGGCCTCGAGTCGCCCGTGCGAGCGCGCGGACCCCTGCGCCTCGGACCGTCACGCGTGCGTCAGCGGGCATCCCGTTCAGGTGAGCGAACACGGAGAGATGCAACCGCCGCCCGACTCGCCCCGCTCGGCGGGGCGGCCGCTTGCTCACGTCGAAGAACGAGCACGCGGGGGCGCGGCCGCGGGGCCCGATCGCCATCGCGTGGCCGCCGCCGCGGCGGATGGGCTCCGCCGCCGCCTGCATGACTCCGTGCGCTCGGAAGTCGATCCCGGTCGCGGCGCCGATCTCGGGAACGTCCGCGAAGGCATGGCCAAGGGCCTGGAGCGCCATTGCGTCGGGCGAGGCGACGAACGCAGGCTCGGCGAAGACCGATGGGTTGTTCCGCTGCGAGGCGCGCGGGGATGCGATCGCGTCGGGCAGCGACTTCCCGAGGTCGAGGTGCTCGACAAGGATCTGGAGGACGGTCGTGATGATCGTCGAGCCGCCGGGCGAGCCGACGGTCAGCTCGGGACGCCCTTTCCGGAGCACGATCGTCGGGCTCATGCTCGAGCGCGGTCGCTTGTTCGCGGCGGGCGAGTTCGGAAGGCCGGGCATGAACTCGAAGTCGGTGAGCTCGTTGTTCAGGAGGAAGCCGGCGTCGCCTGCGACGATGCCGCTTCCACCGGTCTGCTCGATCGTGAACGTGTAGGCGACGACGTTCCCCCATTTGTCGGCAACGGTCAGGTGCGTCGTGGAAGGACCCTCGTTGTCGGTCGGGTCGCCGGGCGGGACGGGCTTCGTCGCCGCGGTCGGGCCGATGAGGGCACGTCGCTCCGCCGCGAAGCTGTCCGAGAGGAGGCCAGCGAGCGGGACGTCGACGAACGCCGGGTCGCCGAGGTAGCGGCCGCGGTCGGCGAACGAGAACGCCGAGGCCTCGAGGTAGTAGTGCAACGCCTGTGCGCGCGTCATCTGCGAGAGCGGGTAGCCCTCGAGGATGTTGAGCGCCTCGCCGACCGTCGAGCCGCCGCTCGAGGGAGGGCCCATCCCGTACTGGCGAAGTCCGCGGTAGCGGGAGGACGCGGGTGGACGGTCGATCGCGCGATAGCGCCGGAGGTCGCTCACCCCCATGACGCCGGGCCGGACGTTCCGGGTCGTCCCCGGGACGACGGGCGGGTTTCGGACGGTGTCGACGATCGCCTGGCCGATGTCGCCCCGGTAGAACGCCTCGACGCCGCCGGGGCGGGACGCGATCTCCCGGTACGTCCGCGCGAGATCCGGATTCCGGAACACGGATCCGACCGGAGGCGGCTGGTGGGTGCCCGGGGTCAGGAAGACGTCCCGCGTGGTGGTGAAGTCGTCGAAGCGATCGCGGTTCGACTGCGTCTGATCGAAGAACGTCTGGTCGACGACGAAGCCCTGCTCGGCGACGCGGATCCCCGGGCGCAGGAGTCTCGCGAGCGGAAGCGAGCCGAAGCGGCGAAGCGCTGTCTGCCAGGTGCGAAGCGTGCCCGGCACGCCGACGCCGAGCCCGCTCGTGACGCCCTCGTCGAACGGAATCGGCATTCCCGTCGAAGGATCGAGGAAGCTTTCGGGGCGGAACGCCGCGGGGGCCTTCTCCCGTCCGTCGATCGTGAAGACGTGTCGGTCAGCCGCCCGGTAGATCACCATGAATCCGCCCCCGCCGATCCCGCACGAGTACGGCTCGACGACGCCGAGGACGGCCGCGGCGGCGACCGCCGCGTCGACGGCGTTCCCGCCACCGCGAAGGACGCGGATCGCAGCTTGCGTCGCGAGCGGGTCGACCGACGAAGCAGCGCCTCCCCGGCCAGTCGCCACCGCCCGCTTGGCCGGCGCGGGGACCTGCGCGGCCGCCTGTGTCGCGAGGACGGCGACGAGCGCCGCTGCGGCGGCCAGCGCGGCGAGTAGGCGACGCAAGAGGCTGCGACCGTACGCCTCGCATCGCCGGCCGTCAACTCTCACGGAAGCGGGCGAAAACGCCGAAAATTCCCGGAAGCGCGCGCGGAGGAGTGCGACCGCGCCGGCGCGCTCCTCGTCAGCCGACGAAGGTGAGCGGCTGGACGCCGCGCGGAAACCGCCGGTCGGCCACCTGCGCCCAGCTCCCTTCGCCCGCGCCGAGCCCGGGGGCCCACGCGTACGTCAGGACGCTGAGGGAGCGCTCCTCGGCCACGAAGACGTGGAGCCCTCGCGCCTCGCCCCGTCGCTTCGGGCGGGGTTGCCCGAGGCCCGGCGCGGTGGCGATCGTCGTGCCGTGCACGGGACCGCGTGCGACCTCGAACTCGCGGCGCTCCCCGATCGTGCTCTGGTGGACGTGGCCCGAGACGATCAGCTCGGCTCCGGCGTCGACGAGCCCGCCGAGGACGGTGGAGCGGTTCGCGATCGTCCGCTTCGCCGTCCGCCACGGCGCGCCGAGCAGATGATGGTGGAGGGCGACGAGGCGCAGCGCGTGCGGCGGCGCCTCCCCGAAGGTGCGCGCGACGCGCTCGATCTGGTCGGAGCGAAGCGCGCCGCCCTGTTGCTTCCACGGGCGGACCGAGTTCAGCCCGCACGCGACGATCCCATCCGAGCGGTACACGGGCTCGGCCTCGCCCCAGACCCGGAGGAACGCGTCGAAGGTCGACGTGAAGCGCCACGGCGGGAGCATCGGGATGTCGTGGTTTCCCGGGATCACGAGCAGCGGCCGCGCGAGCGAGCGAAGCAGGCGAGCGGCCCGCTCGTGCTGCTCGCTCCGGTTTCGGTGGGTCAGGTCGCCGCTCGCGACGACGAGCTCCGGGTCGGCTTCCTCGACGAGGCGGCGAAGGTCGTCCTCGACCTCGGGCTCTTCCACGGTCCCGGTGTGCAGGTCGGAGACCTGGACGACCCGGACCGCCATCAGGAGCGGACACTATAGTTCGGACGAGATGGCCGACGACTCGTCCGAGCTCTTCGACGACGTCTACGTCGGCCTGCGCGCTGGGGTCGCCGGGCGGAAGAAGCGCCGTGGCGAGCCGCTCTCGGCCGAGGAGCGAGAAGCGCTCGGCCGGTGGCGGCGGATGTCGCGACTGCGGAAGGCATTCGCGATCGGCGGCTTCGCGGTCGGGACCTTCGGGCTCGGCTTCACGGTCGGCGGCCTCGTGTTCGGCCGCTGGCGCAGGGCGTAGCGGCGGCGGCTACGGGGCGAGGCGTCCTCGCCCGGAGCGAAGGACCGGCGGAGCGGATGCCGAATCGCGACGCGTGCCGGTCGAGGTCGAGCGCTGCAACCCCGTCCGCTTGGCGACCCGGCCTCACGGCGTCGCGCTCGCCCGACCGCTCGTCCGGGCGGCCGTCGCCGGCGCGGTCGGAGCCGCGCTCGTCGTCTTCGCGACTCGCCTCGCCTGGCCGCTCGGCGCGGCCGGCGCCGTGCTCCTCGCGCTCGCTGCGCTCATCGCGACCCGAGCGGTGCTCGCGTGGGAGCGGACGACGCTCGTCCTGACCGACCGCGAGCTCGTCGTCCTCTCCGGGGTCATCCGGCGCCGGTCGGCCGCGGTACGGCTCGCCGGTACGTCGCTCGAGGTCGACCAGACGGTGCTCGGGCGCCTCCTCGGCTACGGGACGCTCGTGGCGGGAGACCTCGAGGTTCCGTACGTGCCCGGCGCACGCTGGCTCGTGAACGACCGTTAGGAGGCAAGCCTCCGCTCCAGTCCCGCCCTCCCGGGGGCGAACGTGCGTTCGTCCGAGGTGGGGGTTACACTGGCCGCGCATGGCCGCCGACGCGCTCGTCGTCCACGGCGCCCGCGAGCACAATCTGAAGGACATCACCGTCCGGCTGCCGCGGAACGCGCTCATCTGCGTGACGGGCCTCTCGGGGTCCGGGAAGTCCTCGCTCGCGTTCGACACGATCTACGCCGAGGGGCAGCGCCGCTACGTCGAGTCGCTCTCGGCCTACGCACGTCAGTTCCTCCAGATGATGGAGAAGCCCGACGTCGACTCGATCGACGGTCTCTCTCCCGCCATCTCGATCGACCAGAAGACGACCTCGCGAAACCCGCGCTCGACGGTCGGCACGGTCACGGAGATCTACGACTACCTGCGGCTCCTCTACGCGCGGATCGGGAAGCCGCACTGCCCGGTTTGCGGGCGGCCGATCGCGGGCCAGTCGATCGAGCAGATCGTCGACCGCGTCCTTCAACTCCCCGAGGGGACGCGATTCACCGTCAACGCGCCCGTCGTCCGCGACCGGAAGGGCGAGTACCGCGAGGTCCTCGAGCACCTCCGAGCCGAGGGCTTCACGCGCGTCAAGGTCGACGGCGAGGAGCGGCTCCTCGAAGAGGAGATCGAGCTCGACAAGAAGTTCAAGCACACGATCGAGGTCGTGGTCGACCGGCTGTCGATGAAGCCGGATCTGCGTGCCCGTCTCGCCGACTCGGTCGAGACGGCGCTCGCGCTCGCCGACCGGCTCGTCACCATCGACATCCTCCCCTCGAAAGACGAGCCGGAGGGGGCCCACGCGCGAACCCCGGCTTCCCCGATGGTCTTCTCCGAGCGCTTCGCGTGCCCGTTCCACGGCGTCGGCCTCCCCGAGCTCGAGCCGCGCGTCTTCTCGTTCAACTCGCCGCACGGCGCCTGTCCCCGCTGCACCGGCCTCGGCGCTCAGCAGGAGATCGATCCCGACCTCCTCGTGCCGGAGCCGGAGCTCTCGATCGCGGAGGGCGCGCTCGTACCGTGGTCGGTCGGATCGAGCTCCGGGTTCTACGACGCCGTCATCGAGGCGATCGCCGACCGCTACGAGATCGATCTCGACATCCCGTGGTGCGAGCTCTCGGACGACCAGCGCGACCTCTTCCTGTACGGGACGAACGGCGACCGCGTCTACGTGAACTACCGGAACCGGATGGGTCGGCGACGCTCGTACATGCTCGCCTTCGACGGGATCGTCTCAAGCCTCGAGCGCCGGTACCGCGAGACCGACTCGTCGACGCAGCGAGAGCGGATCGAGGAGTACATGAGCTTCCGGCCCTGCCCGCAGTGCAAGGGCGCGCGGCTGAAGCCAGAGGTGCTGGCGGTCACCGTCGGCGACCGGAACATCCACGACTTCACGCGCATGTCGGTCGAGCGGGCGCTCGGCTTTCTCGACGAGGTCCGGCTGACCGAGACCGAGAGCCTGATCGGCGCCCGGGTGATCAAGGAGATTCGAGAGCGGCTGACCTTCCTCGAGAACGTCGGCGTCGGCTACCTGACGCTCGACCGCGCCGCCGCGACCCTCTCGGGCGGTGAGGCCCAGCGTCTCCGCCTCGCGACGCAGATCGGTTCGCAGCTCGTCGGCGTCCTCTACATCCTCGACGAGCCGTCGATCGGGCTCCACCAGCGCGACAACGGCCGCCTCATCGCGACGCTCGAGCGCTTGCGGGACGTCGGGAACACCGTCCTCGTCGTCGAGCACGACGAGCAGATGATGCGCGCGGCCGACCATCTGGTCGACATGGGGCCGGGGGCAGGAGAGCACGGCGGGCGTGTCGTGGCCGAGGGGCCGGCGGAGCACGTCGAGCGTGTGCCGGAGTCGGTGACGGGGCAGTTCCTTTCGGGCGAGCGCTCGATCCCCGTCCCGGAGCGACGGAGCGAGGAGCTCGGCTCGTTCTGGGTGCGGGGCGCGAGCATGCACAACCTGAAGGCGATCGACGTCGAGTTTCCTGTCGGCAAGCTCGTCTGCGTCACGGGCGTGTCGGGCTCCGGCAAGTCGACCCTCGTGAACGAGATCGTCTACAAGGCGCTCGCCAACCGCCTGCACCGGGCGCGCGTGAAGCCCGGCGATCACCTCGAGTGCGAGGGGATCGAGTGCTTCGACAAGGTGATCGACATCGACCAGTCGCCGATCGGGCGAACGCCGCGGTCCAACCCGGCGACGTACACCGACCTCTTCGCCCCGATCCGAGAGCTCTACTCGCAAACGCAGGACGCTCGCGTCCGCGGCTACAAGCCCGGCCGCTTCTCCTTCAACGTGCGCGGCGGCCGATGCGACACCTGCAAGGGCGACGGGACGATCAAGATCGAGATGCACTTCCTCCCCGACGTCTACGTCCCGTGCCAGACGTGCAAGGGCAAGCGCTACAACCGCGAGACGCTCGAGGTCCGCTTCAAGGGCAAGAACATCGCGGACGTGCTCGAGATGTCGGTCGAAGAGGCGCTCTCCTTCTTCGCCAAGATCCCGAAGATCCGCCGGCGGCTCCAGACGCTGCACGACGTCGGGCTCGACTACGTCAAGCTCGGCCAACCGGCGACGACGCTGTCCGGCGGCGAGGCCCAGCGCGTCAAGCTGGCCAAGGAGCTCTCGAAGGTGGCGACCGGGCGGACGCTCTACATCCTCGACGAGCCGACGACCGGGCTTCACTTCGCCGACATCGAGAAGCTCCTCGAGGTCCTCCAGCGGCTCGTCGACTCGCGGAACACGGTGCTCGTCATCGAGCACAACCTCGACGTGATCAAGCAGGCCGATTGGCTCGTCGACCTCGGCCCCGAAGGCGGCGACGCCGGGGGAGAGGTGATCGCGACCGGGACCCCGGAGCAGGTGGCCGAGGTTCCCGAGAGCTACACGGGCCAGTTCTTGCGGCCGCTCCTGCCGGCCAAGGCGGCGGTGGCGGCGTAGCTTTCCCCCGGCGGCGCGCGAACCGACCCCGAGGGAAGCGACCCGGCGAGGCGGGGAGAGCGGTCGCTAGCCGAAGGTGACGACGAGCTCGGGGTCGTTCGCGGTCTCGCGGGTGTCGAACGTCTGCAAGACCGTGCCCGAGTTCTCGTTCGCGTCGCGGACGACGAAGCCGTTGTTCGCACCGGAGTACATCGCCTGAACCATCGACGTCACGCCCCATTGAAGCCACGTGCCGGCTGCGCCCGTCGTCGCCGTCGCGGGGGAGCCGGTGACGCCCGGCTGCCCGGTGTTCCACGTCACCGTCGTCTCGTTCCACGCGGAGTCCGCCTGGTAGACGTTGAGGGCGCGGGCGCCACCGCTCGCGGAGAGGAAGAGACGGAGCGTCGCGGCGGTCACCGAGCAGCCCGTTCCGAGAACCGGCAGGTCGAACCGGACGAGGGAGCGCCGGTTGCTCCCGCTCGAAGGCTGAACGAACATCGACGTCGCGGTCCCGAAGTTCGAGCTCCCGCCCGGGGTGCCTTGACGGACGTACGTGTCCGCGGTCGCGGTCACCGTTCGCGAGCCGGGGTCGGCGCAGCCCGTGCCCGGGTCGAGGGAGTACGTCAGCTTGAGGAGCGCCCCGTCCGTGAGCGATGCGCGGGCGCCCGAGTTCTTCGAGAAGAGCTTGATCACGAGGCTGTTCGCCTTCGCGGCCGTATCGACCTCGGGCAAGGGCGTCGAAATCGTCTTGTAGCTCGCCGTCCCGTTGCAGTCGACGTCCGAGCCGCTCGCGTTTCCGTGCGTGCCGACGAGCGTCGCGCC
>JALZGN010000205.1 GCA_030861005.1 Actinomycetota bacterium | reverse complement strand
TCGAGGGCCAACGCGACTGGTGGGCGGACTAGCGCCCGCAGGAGTACGCACCGGCGGCTGTCTCTGCGGCGGACAGTCCGCGCAGCACGACGAGAACTAGCACGACGCGCGTTTCGCAGTTCCCGTGGCGGTATCAATCTCCATACTAGGCAGACGAGATGGCGGGCGAGATCGACCCGATCGGCACACGCAAGGACGGACTCGACGCTTTCCTTGATGAGAAGCTCGCGGAAGGCTTCGCGATCGAAACGCGGACCGACACCCACGCGATCATCTTCCGTCGCCCGAAAGGCCTCCGGCGGTTCACGAGCGGCGACGACTCTGGTCGCTTCGTGGTCGAGGTCGACGAGGACGGTCGCACAACGATGCGCCAAGCCGAGCCGCGGCGGTCTTAATCGCGCCGACGCGACCTTCGCAATTTCCGGCGCGGGATGAGCGGGGATGAACAGAACCCGGCGGTCGTTCGTGCCGACGGGAGCAGCAAAGGTTGCGATTTGCAGGAAATTACGGGAGCCGACGGGGCCCGAACCCGCGACCTCCGGCGTGACACGCCGGTCTTGGCAGTTCCGGGTTCTGCGGGAGCCGGCGATCACCGGCTAGAGCAGGACTTTTCGGCCATGGTCGTGCGGGGATTGTCGGGGATCGGGGGGAGCTTCCGGCGACCTCCTGCGGGATCTCCGCGGGATCGATCGTTGTCTGACCTCCGCACGGACGAGCCGCTCAACGCGACCTCGGCGAGCGCCAGCTCGAGCTCTGCCGCTCGCAGTCGCTCGGGCTCGACGTCACCTACCTTACGCCTACTGGCAGCGGCTGGACGACACGTTCTTCGCACGGCCGGCGGGAACGGCTCCGGGCTCCGCGACGTGTACTGATGAATGGCGCCGGGCCGCCGTTCGTGCGAGTCGATCGGAGGAGCGGCCGTCGGCCTGGACGTAGGTCGAGAGGCTCGTCGACGGTGAGATCTCTCGTCGCCGAATCCGCTCGCGCCCGCCGCCCGGTAAAGGAGGGATCTTGATCACCGCGCTGATGCTCGCCTAGCGCACCCACTCGGGCTCCCGCTTGAAGTCGGGAGTATTGATTACGACGGCAAGGCCCGACCCGTCCGCGTTGATGACGTAGAGCTCGTTTGGAGGATGGGCGAACTCATCGGCGCTTGGATCCAGCCCAAACATGATCTTATCGCCGCTCGGCGACCAGGCGGGAGAGATGGCGAAGCGGCCCTCGGTGTCCTTGAAGAGACGCTTGAGATTCGAGCCGTCTGGTCGTACCGTCCAGAGCGACCCGTCCCGCTCGCCCTGTGCGCTCGCGAAGAGAATCGTGCTCCCGTCCGGGGCCCAGCGAAGTGTCGTTCCCACCTTCATGGCGGGTGGTGTCAGCCGCTTCAACCCGGTCCCATCGATCTTCACGACCCAGGCCGAGCCGACGCTCTGCACAGCGCTTTCGCGGAAGAACGCGAGCCGTTTGCCGTCGGGAGAGAAGTCGCCGGGGATGTCAGCGATGTCCGCGTCGGTCAGGCGCTTCAGTTTGCGGCCGTTGATCGAGCCAATGTAGATGCCGTCGCGGCGGTCGTTCTCCGTATCCCAAAGTTGGAACGCAATCTGTTTCCCGTCCGGGCTCCACGCGCCGGGACCGAGGTTGGTTGTGGCGTCAGGAAGGCGGATCTCCTTGTAGCCAGTTCCATTCGCCGACATGGTCGCCGTGGTGACGCGCTCACCGGGCGCCGGAGCGGCGAAGAGGATGCGCTTCCCCGCGCGGGAGATACGCGGGCAGCAGTTAATGCCGTAGTCGGTGAGCCGACGCTCATTGGTCCCGTCCGCGTTCGCGAAGAAGATTGTCTCGTCGCCGTACTGCCCGCCAGCGCGTGTGAAGATGATGTGACCGCGCAGGGGAGGCGACGCCGAGGTGGTGGTCTCGGAAGGTATCTCGGACGCGGTTTCCGAGTTCGACGGTGCCGTCGCCTCGGTCGTCTCGTCCGCGGTTGTCCTGACGGTTTGCGTCGTCCCCCGCGCGGGCTCGTCCTTGGTCTCGCTGCAGCCCGCAAGCGCGAGGATGCTTGCCAGCATCACGATCCACCGCATTGCGCGCGAGAACATGTTCCTCTGCCCTCCGTTTCGACCGACGTGTACGCCCACCCGAGAGAGGCGTCCAACCAGTGTGTTGCCGGGCCGAAAGTGCGTCTTCACATCTCCTCCCCATGGCCATTCGTCCGCGGCGCGCCGACTTGAACGGTCGGGACGAGCTTGCAGATCATCCGACCTCCCGGCTTCCTTCGCTGACGGTACACGGCATGAGATCGACGGACATCGACGTCAACACCGGACCTGGACTACGTGCCACCACGATATTGCCGCGCGACCTCCCGTCGAGAATGAGCTCGTGAGTTTCCGACCGTCGAGGCTATGGAGCAGCTCGCCGCCATGGGCATGGAGGAGGGCCTGACGCAGGCCGTCGGCCAGATCGACGCGATTCTGGCCGAGGATCCGGTCGTGGCCCGTGGAGGCCGGCGATGACTGCCGTGAGCTTCGACAGCAGCACTTCCCTGGTCGGCGACATCGGTGCCCCCAACAGGCGGCCGGAGGGAAACCGCACGGCTGACGTAGAGAGGAGACAGACGATGAGACAGGTGGTCGCAGTCACCCAACTACCCCTGGACGGTGTGATGCAGGCGCCCGGCGGCCCGAAGAAGACCCGAGCGGCGGCTTCCGGTCCGGAGGTTGGTCGTTCCCGTACTTCGACGAGGTCATCGGAGAGGCGCTGGAAAAGGCCTTCGCGCAGCCGCTCGAGCTCCTGCTCGGCCGGAGGACGTACGAGATCTTCGCCGCGTACTGGCCCTACGCCGAGGG
>JALZGN010000198.1 GCA_030861005.1 Actinomycetota bacterium | reverse complement strand
GCGAGGAGAAAGGGGACGGCCTCGTCCTTCCCGAGCGGCCGCGTGTCGCGTTCGATGCCGGCCACGCGCTCGGCGAGCCGCCGCGCGAGGACGCGCGCGTTGTAGCGGAAGCCGTACACGGCGGGCGAGCTCGCGCCGACGCCGTGCTTTCGGAGGCCGGCGGCGCCCTGCGTCGCGTTCCCGGCGAAGTAGATCCCCGGTGCCGTCGCGCTCTCCCAAAACGGCGTCAGAGCCGGAATGCGGCCCTGGGCCACCGTCTGGACGCCGAGGCGCGGAAGGTCGGCGAGCGGGGTCCGAAAGCCCGTCGCCGCGATCGCCTCGTCGGCGTCGAGCACGAGCTCCCCTTCCGCGGTCGTCCCACGTGCTTGGACGCGAACGCCGTCGGCCGTGCGCTCGATCCGTTCGATCGCCGCGTCGAGGACGAGCGTGCCGCCTCCGAGCTGAGCATCCTCGAGCGGCTGCATGTAGCGAACACGGACGGTCGAGAGCGCGATCACGGACGTCTGCACCGGCCGCGGCGAGACGAGCACGACCTGGCGTGCCCACGGAAGGAGGGCGTCGGCGACCTCGAACCCCGAGTTCCGCTTCCCGATCACGACGACGCGCTTCCCCGCGTACTCGCGGGCGGCTCGGGTCTCGACGTAGTGCGGGACGTGCTCGACGCCCGGGATATCGGACTTCCACGGATCGGTGACGCCGAGCGCGAACACGGCTGCCCGGCAGCGGTACTCGCCGTCCGACGTGACGAGCGTGAGGTCCCCGTCGTCCTCGCGCCGCGTCGACTCCCACCGACACCCGTAGCGCACGCGGATCGCCGCTTCGTCGGCGAAGGCCTCGAGCCCGGCCTCCATCTCGGAGCGGGAGGGGACGAAGAACGAGCGGTCCATGAAGCGCGGGACGGTCGCGCGAAGCGCGCGCTCGTCGGCGACGAGGCTGTTGTGGTCGTACCACTCGTACTCGCGCGTCCTCTCCTCGACGGGGGCGTCGGGCTTCGACCAGGAGAGGAGGCGCTGGAAAATCGGGAAGCGCCTGAACATCCCGCCGGGGCGCTCGTCCTGCGAGATGACCGCGTGCTCGACACCGAGGCGCGAGAGGAAGTAGCTCGTTTGGAGGCCGCCGGGCCCGCTCCCGACGACGACGACCGGGTAGCGCCCCGGCGGGTGCGCCCGGGCGTCTACTCCAGCCACTCGAGGGTCGTTGCGAGCCTCTGCACCTCGGCTTTCAGCATCCGCACGGCGACCCGCGGGTACGAGACGAGGAACGGTTCCACCTCGCCGCTCGGGACGACGAGGCAGCGAAGCGGACCCGAGGCGACGACATCGGCGGTCGGGGGCGACCCGAGGAGCGCGGAGACCTCGCCGAAGAACTCGCCCCGGCCGAGCCGCGTTCGCTCGGCGCCGTCGATCACGACGGCCGCATGGCCGTCGAGGATGACGTAGAGGTTTGCGCCGGTCAGGCCCTGGCGGAGGACCCGCTGCCCGTCCGAGAAGACCTCCTCGTCGTACGTGTGCGCGATCCCCTCGAGCTGCGGACCGGGCAGGTCGGCGAAGAGCGCGAGCCGCCCGAGCCGCTCGACGAGATCCTCACCGTGCTCCATCGGCCACGAAACCTATAAGGGGAGGTCGCGCGCCGCGAAGAAGACGGCCTCCGAGAAGGTCGGAAACGGCTGGATGGTGTCCCGCAGGATGTCGACCGGGATCTCGGCGCGAACCGCGAGCGTGAGCTGACCGAGCCACTCCCCGGCCTCCGGCCCGACCGCGACCGCACCGACCAGGACGCCGCGCACCGGGTCGGCGAAGAGCTTCACGAACCCGGGCCGCTTCGGTCTCTCGTACGTCGCGGTGCGCGAGACGTTCTCGAGCCTCGCCGTGGCGACCGCGGCGCCCGCTCCGCTCGTGTCGCCGACCGAGGCCACCTGCGGATCGGTGAAGACGACGGACGGGGTCGCTCGGTAGTCCGCCCGTACGTCCTTGCCGGCGACGTTGGCGGCCGCGACGCGCCCCTGGTACTTGCCGACGTGGGTGAAGAGCGCGACCCCCGTAACGTCTCCTGCTCCCCACACTCCGTCCGCGGCGCGCAGGTGATCGTCGACCTCGATCCCCGTCCGGGCGAGGCTGATCGGGAGGCGGTCGAGGCCGTAGCCTTCGACGTTCGGCCGGCGACCGGTGGCGACGAGGAGATGCGTGCCCTCGATCTCGCCGCTCATCTCGCCTTCGCAGCCCAGGCGGAAGCCGGGCCCGCCGCGCTCGAGCCTCGAGGGGCTCGTCCCCGTTCGAACGTCGATCCCCTCCTCGCGGAGAGCGTCTGCGAGGACCTCGCCCGCCTCGCGGTCGCCTCGCTCGAGGAGATGCGCTCTCTGGACGAGCGTCACGCGCGAGCCGACCCGCGCATAGAACTGCGCGAGTTCGCACCCGACGGCCCCTCCGCCGACGACGACCAGGGCCTCGGGGACTTCGCTCGCACTCGTCGCGTCGCGGCTCGTCCAGTAGCGGCCGTCCTCGAGACCGTCGATCGGCGGCACCGACGGAAGCGATCCGGTCGCGACGACGAGGTGCACGTACTCGAGGTCGCGCCTTCCGACCCGCACGCGGCCGGGCTCGACGACCTCGGCCGACCCGCGCACGAGCTCGACGTCGAGGTTGCGAACCCATTCCGCCTGGCTCGTGTCGTCCTTTCCAGCGACGGAGTCGCGCCAGGCGAAGACGGCTGCGACGTCGACTCGCCCGAGCGCTTCGCGCACGCCCGGCGCGACGCGGGCGCGGTAGGCGACCTCGAGCGGGCGGAGGAGCGTCTTCGACGGGATGCATGCCCAGTAGGAGCATTCACCCCCGACGAGCTCTCGCTCGACGAGCGCGACCGGGACGTTGGGGTCGTGCCGGCGAAGCGCGGCGACGAATGCCTCGCCGGCAACGCCGGCCCCGAGGACGACGATGCCCGCCATGAAGGCACCTAGTGCGGGAAGGGGAGCGAGGCGGCCGCGTGCCGAGCGAGGTCGACGAGCGGGTCGGCCAGGACGAGGCTTCCCAACGAAACGACGAGCGAGAGGGCGACTGCGGCGGCGAGCGGGCGGTCGCGCGGCGGGGAGCCGCCGGCGGGCGCGAGGCGTAGCGCGGGCGGGCTCATGTACATCGCGGCGACCACCCGAAGGTAGTAGTAGATCGAGACGACGGTCGCGGCGACGCCGACGATGGCGAGCCAGGTCCAGCCCCGCTCGATGACCGCCGAGAAGACGTAGAACTTTCCGAGCAGGAGGCCGCCGGTCGGGAAGCCGATGAATCCGAACATGAAGGCGCCCATCGCGAGCCCGAGGAAGCGCCGCTCCCAGCCGAAGCCGGCCAGGTTCTCGAGCGTCACGGGCCGCGCGAGCTCGCGCTCGCGCGCCGCGACGACTGCGAACGACCCGATGCTCATCGCCGCGTAAGGGACGAGGTAGTAGAGGAGCGCGCGCGCTCCGATCGCGTTCGCAGCCGCGATCGGCATGAGGAGAAAGCCGGCGTGGGAGACGCTCGAGTACGCGAGCACCCGCTTCACGTCCGTCTGGACGAGGGCCGCCAGGTTCCCCCACGCGAGCGAGAAGCAGACGATGACGGCGAGCGCGACCGTCCAGAGCTCCTCTTCGCCGGGGAACGCGGTCGCGAGGACGCGGAGCGTGAGGACGAGCGCCGCGACCTTCGTCGCCGCGGACATGAAAGCGGTGACGGGCGTCGGCGCGCCCTGGTAGACGTCCGGCGTCCACATGTGGAACGGCGCCGCCGACACCTTGAAGGCGAGCCCGACGAGGATCATCGCGAGCCCGGTGACGAGGAGGACGCGCGGGGCGTCCGCGGTCTCGCGCGCGATCGCTCCGAACTCGAGCTCGCCGGTTGCTCCGTACACGAACGCGCTCCCGAAGAGGAGGATCGCCGAGCCGAAGCTCCCGACGATCAAGTACTTGAGCCCGGCCTCGAGCGAGGCGAGCCGATGCACCGAGATCGCGGTGAGGACGTAGAGGGCGATCGAGAACCACTCGAGGCCCAGGAAGAGCGCCATGAGCGTGTTGGCCTGGACGAAGAAGGCCATCCCGCCGACGGCGGCGAGGAGGAGGGCGTAGTACTCGGCCACCCGCTCGTGCTCGTCGTTCGCTCGCTCTCCGTCGTCGCCGACGGGAGCGCGGCTCTCCCAGTACGAGACGGCGACCGCAAGCAGCCCCGCGCCGGCGACGAGAATCTGCGCGAGCTCGGCCAGGCGGTCGCGGGCGAGCGACTCACGAAGGAACGTCGCCCCCTCCTCGTCGAGGGCGAAGAGGATCCCGGCCGCGACGGCGGCGCCGGCGAGCGCGAGGAAAGCGAGAAGCGAGGAGAAGGCACGCCGGCGGCGGCGCGGCACGAAGATCCCGGCGACGAGGACGAGCCCGGACGCGCCGAGCAGCACGAGCGTCGGCGCGAGCGCCGCCCAATCGATGTCCGGGTTCCGGAACGGCACTAGCGGCCCGCCAGCTCGCTCGTGACGGCGTCGGTCGGGCGACCGGCGAACGCGTGCTCGGTCACGGCCGCCGGCCAGAACGAGAGGACGAGGAGAGCGGTCGTGAGCGTCCCCACGAGGGCGACCTCGGCGGGTCGCAGGTCGAGGGCCTGCGGGTGGACGGCGGCGCCGACCTCCTCGTGCAGGACGGCCGAGATGAGGCGAAGCATGTACATCGCCGCGAGCACGATCGCGGCCGCGCCGACGACGGCCCACCCCCACCCGACCGAGAAGATGCCGTTCAGGATCAGGAACTCGGCCGCGAACGCGGTCGAGAAGGGAACGGCGAGCGCGATCACGCCGACGACGATCAGGAAGGTCGCGAGTCGCGGCCGGCCGCGCGCCATCCCGCCGAGGAGCTCGAGCCGCCCCGTCGCCGACCGGCGCTCGACCGCACCCGCGAGGAGGAAGAGCGCGGCCGAGATGAGGCCGTGGTTCACCATCTGGAGGAGCGCGCCGTCGAGCCCCGAGTCGTTGAAGGCAAAGAGCCCAATGACGATCAGGCACATCTGCGCGAGGCTCGAGTAGGCGATGACGCCGCGGACGTCGGGCGCCCGGAAGGCGAGGAGCGAGCCGTACACGAGGCCGATCGAGGCAAGGACGAGGACGACGGTGCGCCAGTCGGCGACCGGACCCGGGAAGGCCGGAAGGACGATGCGGAGAATCCCATACGCGGCCGTCTTCGAGACGACGCCGGAGAGAAGCGCCGAGACCTCGGCCGGCGCCTCGCGGTACGCGTCCGGGAGCCAGCCGTGGAACGGCCACACGGGTGCCTTGACCGCGAACGCGGCGACGAAGCCGAGGAAGATCCACGTGCTCCCGTTCGTTCCGAGCCGCGTCATGTCGAAGGTTCCGTTCGCGAGACCGAGCGCGATGATCGCGACGAGCATGAGGAGCGAGCCGGAGAGGGTGTAGATCACGAGCTTGACCGTCGCCGCCGTCCGACGGATGCCGCCCCAGACGCCGATCAAGACGTAGAGCGGAATCAGCATCGCCTCGAAGAAGACGTAGAAGAGGAGGAGGTCTTGGGCGGTGAAGACGCCGATGGTCGCGCCCTCGAGGAAGAGGAGGAGACCGAAGTAGGGACCGGGTCGATCGCGGCCCACCCACATCCCGTAGCCCACCGCGGCGACGCCGACGAGAACCGTCAAGCCGACGAGCCAGAGCGAGAAGTCGTAGACGCCGACCTTGTAGGCGACGTCGAGGTCGGCGAACCAGACGGTCTCCACGTCGTGCTGGAGCACGCCCGAGCCGAAGTCGAGGTTCTGGAGCGCGACCACCCAGAGGAAGAGGTCGGCGAGGGCAACGAGGAGCGCGAAGCCGCCCGCCGCGCGGGCGGTCGGCCACCGGAGGAGCCAAAGGACGAGCGCTCCGCCGATCGGGACGAGGATGAGTGCGGTCGTGAGCATCAGGCCGCCGTCACGATCCGATGAGAAAGCCGATCGCGAGCGCGGCGAGCCCGGCCGCGACGGCGAGCGCGTAGGAGCGGACGATCCCCGTCTGCGCCGAAGCGAGGCGGCGGCCGGTACCGCGGACGGTCGCACCGAGGTCGCCGAGCGTCGTCAGGAAGAGCGGCTGCTCGACGAAGCGCTGGAGCCCGCTCGCGGTGTGCGACGAGGGCTCGTAGAGCGCGACATCGTAGGCCTCGTCGAAGAAGAACTTCTGCTCGAGCGTCCGCGCGCCCCACGGCGCCCGCTCTCGCGCGCGGCGCGGCAGGATGCTCCTCCGCCCGTAGAGCGCCCAAGCGGCCGCGATTCCGGCGAGCGAGAGGGCGAGCGCGGCGATCGCCGAGAACCACGCCGTGCCGCCGGTCGCCTCCTCCGCCGATTCGGCGACCGGATGGATCCAATCGTCGACCGAGTTCCACACCCCCGGCACTTGCAGGAAGCCGCCGGCCACGGCCAGCGCTGCGAGAACGGCCACCGGCCACAGCATGGCGAGCGGGCCCTCGAAGCGCTCCTTGTGGAGGTGCTCGCGGGCGAACGCCGACATCCCCCCGCCGAAGACGACGAAGATCATCCGGAACGTGTAGAGCGCGGTGAGGAAGGCGCCGCCCGCGGCGAGTCCCCAGAGGACCCACCCGAGCGTTCCCGCGTTCGCGGCGCTCGCGAGGATGGCGTCCTTCGAGAAGAAGCCCGCGAACGGCGGCACGGCGGCGAGCGCGAGCGCGCCGAC
>JALZGN010000167.1 GCA_030861005.1 Actinomycetota bacterium | reverse complement strand
CCGAGGGCGGCGAGCACGAGGTCGGCGATCTCGGCCACCGAGATGTCGACGCCGGTCGCGACGTTGACGACCTCGCCCGCGAGGTCGTCGACCGGCGCGGCGACGATGCGCTCGATCGCCTCCGCGTGGTCCTCGACGTAGAGCCAGTCGCGCGTCGCGTGGCCGTCGCCGTGGACGGTGAGGGGCTCGTCGCGAAGCGCCTGGATGATGAAGCGCGGCAGCACCTTCTCCGGGTGTTGGAACGGCCCGTAGTTGTTGAAGGGACGGACGATCACGATCGGGAGGTCGTACGTCAGGTGGTAGGCGTACGCGAGCCGGTCGGCGCCCGCCTTCGTCGCCGCGTAGGGGCTGCGCGGATTGAGCGGATGCTCCTCGTCCATCGGGGCGCGCTCGGCCGTCCCGTACACCTCGCTCGACGAGATCAGGATGAAGCGGTCGATCGGCGCCTCGCGGATCGCGTCGAGCAGGATCCGCGTGCCCTCGACGTTCGTCTTCACGAACTGGGCGCCGCCCTCGAGGATCGACTTCTCGACGTGCGACTCGGCAGCCGCGTTCACGATCACGTCGACGTCGGCGACGACGTCGCGGACGAGCGCGAGGTCGGTGATGTCCCCTTGCACGAACGAGAGCCGTTCGTGCCCCATGACGTCGCGGAGGTTCTCGATGTTGCCCGCGTACGTGAGCGCGTCGAGCGAGACGACGTCGTACGGCGTGTTCGCGAGGAGGTGGCGGATGAAGTTCGACGGGATGAAGCCGCAGCCGCCCGTGACGAGCACACGCTTCTGGCGCACCGGGCGAGTCTACCCGCCCTGTTCCGGCCCCAAGCCGGAAGGTGCGCCGAGTAGAGTCCCGCCCCATGCCGCCGTCTCCGTCGAGCGCCGCCGAGTCCAAGGTCGGCGAGGCGAGTGTCGCCGAGCGGTCGTTCCTCGGCATCGCGCATCGACTCGCGCGTGCTCTCGACCGCCCGTACGTCGGGACGGCCGCCACCGTGCTCGCGGTCGTCGGGGCGGCCGGGCTCCTGCTCGCGCGCCTCGCCCCGGATGTCCGCGGGAAGCCGCTCTTCGACGACGAGGTGATCGCCGGGCTGACCGCCGTCCATCCGGTGCGCGAGATGCTCGAGATCGTGCTCTCGGACCGCGGCGGCGCACCGCTCCACTTCGTTCTCGCCCACGCGGCGCTCGCGCTCGACCCGTCGCCCGCCGCGCTTCGCTGGCTTTCCGTCGTCCTCGCGCTCGTCACCGTCCCCGTGTGCTACGACCTCGGCCGTCGGATCGGGGGACGGGTCGCCGGCGCGATCGCGGCGATCGTGACCGCGGCGTCCTCGATGCTCGCGGTGTACGGGTCGGTCGGGCGGATGTACGCGCTCTTCGCGTTCGTGAGCGCGCTCGCGATCGACCTCTTCGTCCGGGCGCTCGAGCGGCGGACGCCCCGCGCCGCTTCCGTCGCGATCGCAGCCGCTTGGCTCCTCCCGGCCGTCCACCCGTACGGGATGGTCGTCGTCGTCTTGGAGGCGGCCGTCGCCCTCGCGGTGTGGCGTGGGCGACCGCTTCGTCCGGCCCTGCCCGCGCTCGCGCTCGCCGTCGCCCTGGCGGTCGCGCTCGTTCCCTTCGTGCTCGCTGACGTCCGCCTCTCGGAACGGTTCGGCGTCGGAGTGGGCGAGCCCGCGAGCGTCGCGCCCCCGGACGTCGCTGCCGATCAGCTCGGCGAAGCGATCGCCGCCTTCGCCGGCGGCTCGGGCTGGCTCGCGCTCGCCTTCTTCGGAATCGCGCTCGCGGGCGTCTTCACGGTCGCCCGCCGGAACGTCGCCTTCGCCGTCTTCGCGCTCGCCGCGCTCGCGGCGATCCCGGTCCTCATGGTCGTGGCGAAGGCGGAGGAGGAGCTCGTCCACCAGCTCTCGCCCCGACACCTCATGTTCGCGCTCCCCGTCTGGGCGGCCTTGATCGGCGCCGGCGCGGCGCGACTCGTGCACGACCTCCCCCGCTCACTCGCCGTGGGAGCGCTCGCCGCGGTCGCCGCGGCGGCCGTCTTCGCGCCGTCCGGAATCGGAGACCCGCGCGTCGACGCCGACTCGACCGCCGCGTCGCTCGCCCGCCCCGCCGACTGGGTGCGCGGTGAGCTCGACCCGGGCGCGGTCCTCTTCTTCTACTCGCCGGTGTACCTGGCAGCGCTCCCGGAAACGAGCGAAGCGACGCCCATCCCTCGCTCCGGACGCCCGCTTCGCATGGTCGAGCGGGCGAGGCTTCCGGCTCCCTCGATCATGCTCTCCCTCCCGCTTGCGGGGACGCGAGTGAACGGCGAGCGCATCAATCGCCGTCTCCCGCCCGGGAGCAAGCTCGCGGTCTTCCCCGACTGGCTCCTCGTCGACATGCCTGGGCCGTTCGCCGACGAGCGGGAGGTTCTCGCGGCCGCACGGGACGGCTTGACGGCGATCCGGCTGACGACGCGCCGCCGCTCGTACACCTTCCGTCAGGATCTCCGAGGCGGCCTCGCCACCGTTTGCGACGCCCTCGCCGCGCTCGCCGAGCCCTGCCCCCCGCGCATCGTTCCCGGCGACGGCCGGTAACTCGAGCTAGTCGCGGACGCTCGGCTCGGCGTCGAGCGCACGCCGGCGGTCGAGCTCGCGCTGCACGGCGTAGAGCGGCCTCCCCTCGACGTCGCGCTGGAGGCGGCCGAGATACTCGCCGACGAGAGCGAAGATGAAGCCCTGGATGCCGAGGATGACGAGCACGAGGGCGGCGAGAAAGAGCGGGCCGGGAAAGTCGTCGCGCGCGATCCAGAAGACGACGCCCCAGATCCCGGCCGCGATCGCGAGAGTCGAGGACACGAGCCCGATGAACATCCCCGCCCACTGGATCGGCTGCGGCCAAAAGCCGGCGAGGACGTGCAGCGCGACCTTCGCCAGGCGAAGCGACGAGTACCGCGAGCGGCCGGCGCGCGAGCGGTGGCCGACGTCGACCTCGACGACGCTCGCGCCCGTCGAGAGGACGAGCGCCTTCGTGAACTTCTGCTTGCCGATCGAGCCCAGCATCGGGATGAGCGCGTCGCGGCGGTACGCGTTGAATGCGCAGCCGAAGTCGGAGATCTCGGACTTCGTGAAGCTCCGGAGCATTCGATTGACGATCTTCGAGGGAAGCGTTCTCCCCCAGCCGTCGCGCCGGTCGCGCCGGCGCCCGCTCGCGACGTCGTTTCCCGCCTCGACGCCCTCGATGAGCTTCACGAGGTCGGCGGGAGCGTTCTGGAGGTCGGCGTCCATCGTGACCACGATCTCGCCGCGCGAGCGGACGATGCCCGCGTGCATGGCGGGATGCTGGCCGAAGTTCCGCTTGAAGCGGACCGCTCGCACGTTCGGGTCGGCGCGGTAGATCGCCTCGAGCGCCGTCCAGGTCCCGTCGCTCGAGCCGTCGTCGACGAAGAGGATCTCGTACGGGCGGTCGAGCGAGTCGAGCGCCTCGACCGAGCGTCGATACACCTCCCCGATCGTCGCCTCCTCGTTGAAGACGGGGACGATCAGCGAGACGAACGGCCGCGGCCCGCGCTCGCCCGAGACGAAGTCCTCGGCGTTCAGCTCGATCTCGGCCACGGCGCCGGAGGCTACCGCCTCGTGGCGACGGATGCGAGGAGGCGAGGCGACTCGTTCGGCGCTACGCCTTGCGATAGGCCGCGATCAGGACTTCGGCGACCTCGGGCCGCGTGAACTCCTCCGGCGGGAGCTCGCCGCGCGCGAGCAGCTCGCGCACCTGCGTCCCGGAGAGGAAGACACGCTCGTCACCGCCGTGCGGGCAGCTCTTCGGAGTCGCCATCTGTCCGCAGGCGCGACACCAAAAGGCGTGCTCGAAGAACATCGGCTCGACGTCGAGCTCGTGCGGCTCGAACTCGTCGAAGATGAGCTGCGCGTCGTAGCTTCCGTAGTACGTTCCGACGCCGGCGTGGTCCCGGCCGACGATGAAATGCGAGCAGCCGTAGTTCTTGCGGCAGATTGCATGCCAGATCGCCTCCCGGGGCCCCGCGTACCGCATGGCGGCCGGGAAGGCCGAGACGACGACGCGGTCTTCAGGGTAGTACCCGGCGACGAGGGCGCGGTACGCCTCGACGCGGAGGGCGGCGGGGACGTCGTCCGACTTCGTCTCGCCGACGAGCGGGTGGATGAGGAGGCCGTCCACCGTCTCGAGCGCGCACTTCGTCAGGTACTCGTGGGCTCGGTGGATCGGG
>JALZGN010000142.1 GCA_030861005.1 Actinomycetota bacterium | reverse complement strand
CCTTGACGCCATCCGCCGCGAGCCGCGAGATCTCGCCGACGATCTCGCCGGGCCGCCGGCTCACCTCGCGCCCGCGCACGGCCGGGACGATGCAGTAGGCGCACTTCGAGTTGCAGCCCATCGAGATCTGCACCCACGCCTGGAACCGACGCTCGCGCCTGAGCGGCAGCCGTGCGGAGAACCGGCGTTCCTCGCCGGTTCGGAACATGCCGCGCGCGATACCGACGCCGCCGGCGCCGAGCCAGTCGCCGAGGTGTCCGATCGAGCCGGGGCCGAAGGCGACGTCGACGTAGGGGTACAGCCCGAAGAGTCGGTCTCGCTGCGCCTCGGCGTAGCAGCCGCCGACGGCGATGACCTTGGCCGGGTCGGCCTCCTTGAGCGCCTTTGCCTGGGCGAGGTGGGCGGCGAAGCGCTGGTCCGGCTTCTCGCGGATCGTGCACGTGTTGAAGACGAGCACGTCGGCGTCCCCCTGGCTGCTCGCCTCGCCCAGTCCGAGCGACTCGAGCATGCCCTTGATGCGCTCCGAGTCGTGCGCGTTCATCTGGCACCCGAACGTCGTCACGTGGTAGCGCTTCACGGCCCTCACTGTAGCCGTGCCCTCGGGACGCCGATCACCTTCGCCGCGAGGCCCGGCGCACGCAAGTAACAGACTGCAACTTGCGTCTTGGGCCGCGGGGCGGCTGCTATTTCGCGTACTCGGTCGCGCGCGACTCGCGGATCACGGTCACCTTGATCTGCCCCGGGTACTCGAGATGCTCCTCGATCTCACGCGCGATCTCGTGCGAGAGGAGGACGGCCTCGTCGTCGTCGATCTCGGCCGGCTTCACCATGACGCGAATCTCGCGACCGGCCTGGAGCGCGAAGACGCGCTCGACGCCCTTCTTCGCGGACGCCAGCTGCTCGAGGGTCTCGAGCCGCTTGATGTAGTGCTCGAGGCTCTCCCCGCGGGCCCCGGGGCGGGAGGCCGAGATCGCGTCCGCGGCGATGACGAGCACAGCCTCGACCGTCTGGGGCTGCACCTCGTAGTGGTGCGCCTCGATCGCGTGGACGACGTGCTGTGACTCCCCGTAGCGCTTCGCCTGCTGCGCGGAGATGAGCGCGTGCGATCCCTCGACCTCGTGCGTCATCGCCTTGCCGATGTCGTGCAGGAGGGCGGCCCGCTTCGCCGTCTTTACGCTCGCGCCGAGCTCCGCCGCCATCACGCCCGCCAGGTGCGCGCACTCGAGTGAGTGCTTGAGGATGTTCTGGCCGTAGCTCGTCCGGTATCGAAGCCGGCCGAGGAGCTTGACCAGCTCCTCGTGCATCGAGCCGACGTTCGCCTCGAACACCGCCTGCTCGCCGACGTGCTGGATGTGCTCCTCGATCTCGGCCTTCGACTGGTAGTACATCTCCTCGATCCGCGACGGGTGGATACGCCCGTCCTCGACGAGCTTCGCGAGGGTCAGCTTCGCCACCTCCCGGCGCACGCCGTCGAACGAGGAGAGGACGACGGCCTGGGGCGTGTCGTCGATGATGAAGTCGACGCCGGTGAGGTTCTCGAGGGCGCGGATGTTCCGGCCCTCGCGGCCGATGATCCGGCCCTTCATGTCGTCCGAGGGAAGCTCGACGAGCGACACCGTCGTCTCCGCCGCGTGGCTCGCGGCGACGCGCTGGAGCGCGTCCGCGACAAGGCCGCGGGCGCGCCGCCTCGCCTCCGCGTGAGCGTCCTCCTCCGCCTGTCGGACCATCCGCGCCATCTCGTGGCGGACGAGCTCCTGCGAGCGCTCGAGCAGCTGACGCTTCGCATCCGCCGTCGACATCCCGGCAACGCGCTCGAGCTCGCGAAGTTCCGCGTCCTTGGCCGCTTTGAGCTCCTCCTGAAGCTGCTTGACGTGCGTCTCGCGGTCGGCGAAACCTTGCTCGCGCCGCTCGAGCTCGACGAGCTTGCGGTCGAGCTCCTGCTCCTTCGTTGCAATTCGCTCCTCGGCCTTGATGGCCTCGGCACGGCGGTCTTTCAGCTCGGCCTCGGCCTCCGCGCGCAGCGCGAGGGCCTGCTCGCGCGCCTCCACCTGCGCCTCGCGCCGGATCGCCTCGGCGGCTCTCTCCGCGTCGCCCCGGACCCGTTCGGCTTCCTCTCGCGCAGCGGCGAAGCGGCGGTTCAGGATGACGCGAGAGCCGGCGGCGACCCCCACGACGAGCCCGATGGGCGCGCCGATCAGGATCCCGATCAGAAGCAGCATTGCACGCTCCTACGTCTGGCCCGTAGGAACGGCCTCTTCGGAACCGGTGCGAGCGAACGAGAGCGCCCAGAAGCGCCTACGCGGTCGCCTTCGAAGCCCTCCGTCTGCTCGCGGTCGTACCCATCTCGAGTGTCGCTAGCTCAGCTCTCGTGTCGTATCGGTTTCCGATTCGGCGAAAAGCCGTTCCGGTGCAGGCGTTTTGATGTCAATCAGCGTAGACGTATCGTAGCCCGCCGGACGCCTCCCAGTCCAGCACGCCCCCGAGCGCGGTCTCGATCGACTCGCGTCGAAACCCCCGCCTGGCGAGCCGGCGCGCCGCTCTGGCCGGATCGCCCTCGGGACGGACGAACGCCGACGCCCGCTCCGACTCGGGCAGAAGCTCCGCGAGCGCGGCTTCCGCGTGCTCGCGCCCGACCCCGTCGTCCTCGAGCCGGGCTGCGATGGCCGCGTCGCCGTAGCCCCGTTCGGCGAGCGCCTGCGCGCGAGCGCGGGCGAGCCGCTCGTCGCTCACGACCCCGGAGC